>JAILHZ010000083.1 GCA_024695545.1 Clostridiales bacterium | reverse complement strand
CTCGCCGACGATTGACATGCACTTGTCACCATACATACATAAGGCGATGTCCAAACTGATTGACCGTTTTCACTCCTCATCACGTCTCTATAGGAACAACATCGGGGAAATACACTCCGTATCTCTTCATATATGAGTTATGACAACGCCTTATATGGTGGTATTATATAGATGTTGGTCCGGTGCCGCGAAGACATAGCCGGCGCCCCACGAAATCAGGCAAACAAAGGAGTTGGAAATGGATCTTTGGTTTTCTGAATTTCATACCCCGAACGTTAAGCTTGCGATCAAGGTCGACAGGCAGCTTTATAGCGGTAAGAGTGACTTCCAGCAGATCGATGTTTTCGAGTCGCCGGAGTTCGGCCGCTTCCTGACACTCGACGGCTACATGATGCTCACCCAGAAGGATGAGTTTATCTATCACGAGATGATGGTCCATGTGCCGATGTGCGTGCATCCCGATGTCCGAAAAGTACTGGTCATCGGCGCCGGCGATGGCGGTGTCGTCAGAGAACTGACCCGCTACGGGACGATCGAGCATATCGACGTTGTCGAGATCGACGAGGAAGTCGTCCGGATCGCGAAGGAGTATCTCCCCTTCACGGCCTGCGGTTTTGATGATCCGCGCGTGCAGTGCCACTTCGAGGACGGTCTGAAATATGTCCGTCATCACGATAATGAATACGACCTGATCCTGGTCGACTCGACCGATCCGTTCGGACCGGGAGAAGGACTCTTCACGAAGGAGTTCTACGGCAACTGCTTCACGGCACTTAAGGAAGACGGCATCATGGTCAACCAGAACGAGAGTCCATTTTACGCGAACGATGCACGTGCGATGCAGCGCGCGCACAAGCGTATCCACACGAACTTCCCGATCTGCCGTGTGTATCAGGCGCACATCCCGACATATCCGTCCGGCCACTGGCTCTTCGGATTTGCTTCGAAGAAGTATCATCCGGTCAGAGACATGCACGCTGCCGACTGGAAAGAACTCGGGATCGAGACGAAGTACTATAACACGAACCTGCACAGAGGTGCCTTTGCACTTCCGAACTATGTGCAGAAACTTCTGGAAGCGATGGAAGAGCTTCCGAATAACGACACGACAAATACTCTGGGAGGTGAGAAAGCATGATCGACCGGATCGAGAAGAATTTCTTCGCATTGAATTGCTCATATGAAGATGCCGAGGCGGTCCTCTTCGGCGCCGGATTTGACGGCACCACTTCTTTCCGCCCGGGAACAAGATTCGGACCTTCCGCGATGAGAAACGAGAGCATCGGACTCGAGTCCTTCAGCCCCTATCAGGACAAGGATCTCGAAGATGCACCCATCTGCGATTCCGGCGATCTGGACCTTCCTTTCGGTGATGCGGAGCGGGCACTCTCCCTCATCGAAGATGAGACCCGCCGTATCTTAAATGACGGCAAGCTTCCGATCATGCTCGGCGGTGAACACCTGGTGTCCTTAGGTGCTTTTCGCGCGGTAGCGGAAAAATATCCGGATGTTGTTGTACTTCACTTCGACGCGCACTGCGATCTCCGTGAAGACTACATCGGCAGTAAGCTCTCGCACGCCTGTGTCATAAGACGCATCCACGATATCGTCGGTGACGGCAGGATCTACCAGTTCGGTATAAGATCCGGTACAAAAGAAGAATTCGAGTTTGCAAAGACGCACACGAAGATGGAGCGTTTCAGAGCAGATAGCTTTGACGAAGTACTCGCACTTCTGAGGCTTTCTGAAAAGCCCGTTCCGATCTACCTGACCGTGGACCTCGATGTCCTCGATCCGAGAGAATTCCCGGGAACAGGAACACCGGAAGCCGGCGGACTTTCCTTCGAGGAGCTTCGGACCTGCCTGATGCAGCTTAAGGATGTCAATCTCGTGGGAATGGACTTTGTAGAGCTCTCCCCGCCTTACGATCCGAGCGGCTGCAGCACGGCGCTGGCGCTGAAGATCTTAAGAGAGACGCTCATTATGAAATACGGAAAATAACAGACGGCTTGTTGCCGAATAACAAATAGAAAAGGAGTGATTATTATGGGAAAAGCACTTATCATCGGTTGTGGCGGTGTTGCCTCGGTGGCCATCGCGAAATGCTGCCAGAACAGCGAGGTCTTCACGGAGATCATGATCGCGAGCAGAACGCTCAGCAAGTGTGACGCACTGAAGGAGAAGCTTCAGCCGACGACAAAAACCATTATTCATACAAGACAGGTAGATGCGGACAAGGTTCCGGAACTCGTTGCCATCATGGAGGAGTTCAAGCCGGACGTTTGCCTCAACCTCGCACTTCCTTACCAGGATCTGACGATCATGGATGCATGCCTTGCGACCAAGACACCTTACGTCGATACCGCAAACTACGAGCCGCTCGATACCGCGAAGTTCGAGTACAAGTGGCAGTGGGCTTACCACGACAGATTTAAGGAGGCCGGTATCACGGCACTTCTCGGCTCCGGCTTTGATCCGGGTGTTACAGGCGTCTTCTCTGCTTATGCACTGAAGCACCAGTTCGATGAGATCAACTACATCGATATCCTCGACTGTAACGGCGGTGACCACGGTTATCCGTTCGCCACGAACTTCAATCCGGAGATCAACATCCGTGAAGTTTCCGCGAAGGGCAGCTACTGGGAAGACGGAAAGTGGGTCGAGACGGAACCGATGGAGATCAAGAGAGTCTATAACTTCGATCAGGTCGGCGAGAAAGATATGTATCTTCTCCACCACGAAGAGCTCGAGTCCCTTGGCAAGAATATCCCGGGCATCAAGCGTATCCGCTTCTTCATGACCTTCGGCCAGAGCTATCTGACGCACCTCAAGTGCCTCGAGAATGTCGGAATGACATCCATCGAGCCGGTCATCTACGAAGGCCACGAGATCGTGCCGCTTCAGTTCCTGAAGTTCATGCTTCCGGATCCGGCGACCCTCGGTCCGAGAACCGTCGGCAAGACCAACATCGGCTGTATCTTCAAGGGTAAGAAGGACGGCAAAGAAAAGAAGTACTACCTCTACAATGTCTGTGACCATCAGGAATGCTACAAGGAGGTCGGCTCCCAGGCCATCTCCTACACCACGGGTGTTCCGGCCATGATCGGCGCGATGCTCATCATGAACGGCACATGGAAGCGTCCGGGCGTTTACAACATTGAGGAGTTCGATCCGGATCCGTTCATGGATGCCCTCAACAAGTGGGGACTTCCGTGGATCGAAGATTTCAATCCGGTAGAAGTCGAGTAAGGATCATATGTGATCGCTCCCGGGCTCCGGGGGCGGTCACATGAGTTTACGGGTAGAAAATGAACGAAACGCACATGATGGATGCGAAGAAGAGGAAGCAGGGCGAGAACATCTTTTTTGCCCTGTTTATTCCATGGATCGCATTAACGGTCCTGTATGAAACGACAGTCTCGTATCAGTTTTCCGAAGCCGCGGACTATATCGTCGGCCTTTTGAAAAGCACTGTTCTTCCGGTAAGTCTTGTCCTCTTCAGCCTCTTTTTCTTAAGCAGAGCAACGACGCTGAAGAAGCTCCTTGCCCTCGGTGTGGTCGTACTTCTTACGGCACAGTGCTACCTGATCACATATAACGACGATCTTCTTCTGTGTGCATGCCTGGTGATCTCTGCAAGCGCCATCGACTTTAAGAAGATCCTGAAGGTCTATCTTCTGGTGTCGCTTGCGGTCATGGCAATAACGACCATAGCCGCACTGGCAGGATGGATCGATAACATCTCGATCCATAACGGCGCCGTGCCGAGATACGCCCTCGGATGCTTCTGGTGCACGGATTATTCGGCAAGAGCATTCTTCCTCGTCCTGACTGTTCTTTATCTTTACAGCAGGAAGATGAAGATCCTTCACTGGATCGGCCTTCTTGCCGCAGCATCTCTGGTCTTCTGGCCCACTTTCGGCAAGACGGACTTCATGTGCTCGGTCCTCGCAATCGTCTGCTTCTTCGTTCATGAAACGATCACGAAAAAGAAGGAGACCTGTGCTTCATGGGATGGTTTCTGGCAGAAGATCTCCCTTGTGATCACTCCGGCTGCCGCGATCGTCATGACGGTTCTGACGCTCCTTTATCAGACAGAGAGCGGCTTCATACTGAAACTGAACGACATCCTGACGCGCCGTCTGGAGTGGGGGTATCAGGCCTTTTCGAAGATCGGGATCACGATCGGCGGACAGTATGTGAAGTGGATCGGCATGGGAGGAATCTCCGACGATACGCTTCCGGAAGACTATAACTTCGTGGACTGTTCGTACCTTCACATCCTCTTCGCATTCGGTATCCTCATCGCGATAGCGGTGATCCTTCTTCACTGCTTCCTGGCATATAAGAACCGGATGGATACCCGCTTCCTCATCGTGGTTACGTTCATCGCGCTGAACTGCGCGATCGCCCACCACCTTCTCGATCCCGCGTACAACCCGTTCTGGGTCGCATTGCCGGTAGGGTTGTCTGATATAATAGGCTCATCAAATAAGAAAGAAGGTTGAAACAGGAATATGTCTGACCGTGTAACTTTAGATAAGATCCCTACGCCCGCATTCGTTGTCGATATGCCGGCACTCCGCAGGAATGCCGCGATCCTTAAGGACGTCGCGGACAGATCCGGCGCGCATATTCTTCTCGCGCAGAAAGCATTTTCCTGCTACTCGACCTATCCCGAACTCAGCAAGTACTTAAGCGGCACGACCGCGTCCGGCTACCATGAGGCGCGCCTCGGCTACGAAGAGATGGGAAAGCCCTTCGGCAAAGAGACCCATGTCTACGCGCCGGCCTTCACAGAGGAAGACATGGACAAACTTCTTCCGATCTGTGATCACATCATCTTCAACTCCATAAGCCAGTGGAAAGTCCATCGCGGGCGCGCACTTTCCTTCTCGAAAAGCACTTCCGTCGGGACTGCCGACAGCTCTGTTGCAGCTTCCGTCAGGACCTGCCCGTCCTTTGGTCTTCGCATGAATCCGGAGTATTCCGAGATCGAGACGGACATCTATAATCCCTGCGTCACGGGATCACGCCTCGGCATCCTTCGTGAACTCCTTGACCGCGAACTCGGCACAGGATCGCCCGTCACTCCCGAGATCTGGAACAGTTCCATCTTCGCCGGGATAGAAGGTCTTCACTTTCATACCCACTGCGAGCAGGGCTTTGGTCCGCTCTCACGCACCATTAAAGTCATCGAAGAGAAGTTCGGTGACCTTCTGTCACTTCCGCAGATCACCTGGCTGAACCTCGGCGGCGGACACCACATCACAAAAGATGACTATGACAGAGAAGGCCTGATCTCCGAGGTAAAGAGGCTCGCCGAGAAGTATAACGTTACCGTATATCTTGAGCCCGGCGAGGCCGTCGCCATCGAAGCAGGGTACCTGATCGGCACCGTCCTCGATATCGTTGAGAACGGGATAAAGATCGCGATCCTCGATGTTTCAGCCGCATGTCATATGCCTGATGTGCTTGAGATGCCTTACCGGCCGCCGCTTAAAAGTGCTTTTGAAGCGGACGAAAAACCATATATGTACAGACTTGCCGGAAACACCTGTCTGGCAGGCGATGTCATCGGCGATTACTCGTTTGAAGAAGAACTTAAACCGGGTGACAGATTGTATTTTCTTGACATGGCGATGTATACCATGGTAAAAGATAATACGTTCAACGGTATGCCGCTTCCCTCTATATGGCTTCTGGAGGAAGACGGATATGCCGTAAAAGTCAAAGAATTCGAATATCAGGATTTTAAAATGAGAGTATAATTGGGAATAGGAAAGAGAAGCCGTGAAAAGGAAAGAAAGATGAAAAAGAAACTGATTGTTGCCGTAGCGGTCGCGATGGCCGTTTCGCTCTTTGCCTGCACTGCATGCAAAAAAAAGAAGCATGAGAAATCCAATCCGAACGTATCTGTCGGAGTGGATTATTTCCCTGAGATCAACTTCACGATCCGTGACATAGACGGAAACTATATCGACGAGACCGTCTTCTCGAATCACACGCTCACCATGATCAACTTCTGGGAGCCGTGGTGCGGACCGTGTGTCAGTGAGATGCCAGAACTTGAGAAACTCTATGAGAACTATAAAGACAAGGGTTTCTACATCATCGGCGTTTTTTCCTCCACCGACATGATGAGCGATGTAAAGAAAGTAATGAGCAACGCCGGTACGACATATCCGCTCGCGGCGTATGATTCTGCCTTCGACCGCTTCCAGACAGGTTCTGTTCCGACCACGATCTTCGTGGATCAGAACGGATGGGTCCTTCCGCTCGGTGCCGCTGAAAGCGACAAATTATATATCGGCTCGAGAGCCTATGAAGACTGGGCAGCCCTCGTCGATACCTACTATAAGTAATGCGTAATATCTCTGTTCTGTTTTGAAAGGAGAACATGGAATGAAAAGGAAACTGTTGGCCGTTCTTGCGGTTGCAATGACCGTAGCACTCGTTGGCTGTGGAGAGGAAGCCGAGGAGAAGAAGAACAGCATTTCGAAGAAGATCGATGAGAAGATCGACAATGTCGTAAGTGATGTCTCGAAATATGTAGATGACGAGACAGATCTTCGTGCACTGACAGGTACCACACCGGTCGAGGATTCATCGGAAGAACCGTCGACCACCCTGCCGGAAAACGAGCCGGTCCTGGATACGATCATCACCGTAGATGATCCGAAGTATTCCCCGGACATGTACTTTTCCATCGTGGATATGAACGGCGATGTAATCACCGAGGATGTCTTCCGCGAGCACAAGGTCACCATGATCAACTTCTGGGAGCCCTGGTGCGGACCGTGCGTCGCTGAGATGCCGGAGCTTGAGAAACTTTATGAGAATTATAAGGATCAGGGTCTTTATGTGATCGGCGTCTTCTCTTCTGACGATCAGATCGAAGATGTAAAGGCTATCCTCGCCCAGGCCGGCACGACTTATCCGGTCGCCGGATATTCCTCCGCATTTGATACCTACCAGACCGGCTATGTACCGACCACGATCTTCGTCGATCAGGACGGTCATGTACTTCCCATTTCGAACGGCTACAGCGATAACGCGGTCGTCGGCTCGAACACCTACGATGACTGGGCAGCCATCGTCGAGAAGTATATCAAGTAAGATCATCCTTCGAAGCTTCGCTTTTTTCCGGAAGCAGTGCTAATTCAGGAGAAGCCTTATGGAAAAGCACTCTTTTATTAAGAAGAATATCGTTACCATTCTTCTGATCCTTACAGGCATCGGACTGATCGTTTTCGGCGTCTGCTCCGGTCAGGCGGCATCTGTCCTTAACAAGGCCAGACGCATCTGCATGGAGTGTATCGGCATTGGATAAGGAAGGAAAGAAAACCGGTCGCAGCTGCAAAGGCGGAGCAAGGCACGGCATCCAGGCCGTCGCCATGCTCATCCAGAATGCCAATTTCAAGGGCTTTTTCACGGGAAAGATCTATACCGGATCCGCAAAAAAGGTCTGTGTCCCGGGCCTGAACTGCTACTCCTGCCCGGGTGCCGTCGGCGCCTGTCCGGTCGGCTCCTTCCAGAACTTCCTGAGCGGACTTAAGTTCCGTTTCCCCTACTACGTACTGGGTCTTCTGATCTTTTTCGGCGCACTCCTCGGACGCATCGTCTGCGGTTTCCTGTGCCCGTTCGGATTCCTTCAGGATCTCCTGTATCTTATTCCCTTCTATAAAAAGAATCAGTTCAAGTTCGACAAGTACCTCCGCTATCTGAAGTACGCTGTCCTTCTGATCCTGGTCATCCTGCTTCCGATCTCCCTGTCCCTGACGCCTGCATTCTGCAAGTACCTGTGCCCATCCGGCACGGTCGCGGGCATCATCACATACTTCCGGCAGCCCATCCTCCGCTCGCAGTTCGGGTGGCTCTTTAACTGGAAACTCATCGTGCTGGGCATCATCATCGTTTCGGCCCTGATCGTCTACCGCCCGTTCTGCAAATACCTCTGCCCTCTTGGCGCATTCTACGGATTCTTCAACCGTTTCGCACTCGTCCGCATGCACCTGGATGAGAGCAAGTGCGTCCACTGCAGTGCCTGCGCAAATTCCTGCAAGATGAACATCGACCCTTCAAAGAAGCCCAACAGCATGGAGTGTATCCGCTGCGGCGACTGCGTCCGCGCCTGTCCGCAGAAAGCGCTTCACATCGGCATCAGCGGAAAGAAGAAGGATAAGCCATCGTAAAAACCGAACGATTTTGCAACATTTTAATTTCCGACTTTCATAATCCAAAAGCACTTGTCCCCACCCGGCCGGTGCTTTTCTCATTTAGGGATAAGGGCATCTTCCGCCATTCTACAATCCTTTTGACAACTTCTCAACCAAATCCGTCTGTCGGAAAAATCTTTCACTTTTTGCAACGTTTTTTATTCTTCTTGCAAAAATCGGCAAATTCCTATTTGCAAATCCTATAAGCGGTTGTATAATGACAACTGTTGAGCTGGAAGCTCAGGTGACGAGTGCTTTTCGAGAGGAAATCGCGGATCATCCTGAGGCCAAGGCAAATTGATTTCAGATTATCTATTATGGAGGAATTAAGCTATGGCACTTAAGAATGAGTATGTAAAGCGTGTCTATGAGAAGATCCTGCAGAAGGATCCGTATGAAAAGGAATTCCATCAGGCAGTTCTCGAGGTACTTGAGTCCCTCGAGCCGGTTATCGACCGTCATCCTGAGTATGAGGAAGAGTCTCTCCTTGAGAGAATGGTAGAGCCGGAGCGTATCATCACATTCCGTGTTCCGTGGCTGGACGATCAGGGCAAGGTACAGGTAAACCGCGGTTTCCGTGTACAGTTCAACTCCTCCATCGGACCTTATAAGGGCGGTCTCCGTCTGCATCCTTCCGTTAACCTTTCTATCCTGAAGTTCCTCGGCTTCGAGCAGTGCTTCAAGAACTCCCTGACAAGCCTTCCGATCGGCGGTGGTAAGGGTGGTTCCGACTTCGACCCGAAGGGCAAGTCCGACCGTGAAGTTATGCGTTTCTGCCAGAGCTTCATGACAGAGCTCTCTAAGCAC
>JAILHZ010000024.1 GCA_024695545.1 Clostridiales bacterium | reverse complement strand
ATTACAGTGGTATTCTGAGGTGTCGTATCTTTGGGCTCAGGTGTTGTTTCTTTCGGTGCCGGAGTTGTCTCCTTCGGCGCAGGTGTTGTTTCTTTTGGTGCCGGAGTTGTCTCTTTTGGTGCCGGTGTCGTAGCCTGTGTTGTATTATCTTTCTGTGTTGTATTATCTTTCTGCGTCGTTTCCGCAGTATTCGAAGAACCAGTGGAGATTGTCAGAACGACACTGTCACCCGGTTTTACCTGCGTTCCCGGAGCAACACTCTGGTCGCAGACAAAGCCCTGCTGGATCTCCGCGCTTTCTCCGGTAACGGTACTTACATTCAGACCGTATCCTTCCAGAAGTCGGACAGCTACTGCCTCCTCCGTGTTAATGACATTCGGCATTTCGATTGTCTCCGGACCGAGAGAAACAGTGATCCTGATCTTCGTTCCCTCATCGACCTCGGTGCCGTATTCGACATCCTGCGAGATGACCTTTCCGGCTTCGACATTCGGATCGTGAACCTCAATGATCTCCGGCTCACCCAGTCCGGCCTGTCTGAATTTCTCAATAGCATCCTCTTTTGTATCCCATACCACATACGGAACCTTCGCGATACCGTTCTGCGCCTGTTCAACGCCTTTACCGGAACTGATCGTTAAGTAAACTGTTCCATATTCATATACCAGCGTATCCGGATTCGGCGACTGAAGCACGATCTTACCGGGTTCGATATACTCGGACTCGACGTTTCCGGCTGTAGCCACGTTGATTTTCAGATCGCGAAGTGTTTTTATCGCGACATCCTTATCCATCGACTCAAGCTGCGGTACCGAGACCATCTTATCCGGCACTTTCACCTTTGACGAGAAAAGGGAGCGGAAACTGATAACACCGGTAGCAAGCAGCGTGCCAAAAACAACGAGTGCAAGTAAGATTCCTGCAAGCGAAACTTTCAGCCACAGCGGCCACTTGAAGAGATCGATCTTCTTAATCTTGCCGTATCTTCTCTTCGCCGGCGGATCGGCGTTTAATTCTTTCATGAAAGCAGCGACGTCAGAGGTTCTGTCTTCGATCTGTACATTCATCGCATTCAAGATGGCATTCTCTCTGGTCTGGGAGATATCTTTCACCAACTTATGCGGTTCAACGAGGATCTCTTTTTTCTGCGATTCGATCTTCGCACGGCGTTCCATCGCATCCGGCGGAGTCTTGCCGGTGATCATCTTGTAAAGTACGGCACCCATCGCGTACACATCCGTATGCGGGCCCTGGTCACCTCTGCTTCTGTACTGTTCTTCCGGAGAGTATCCGGGTTTAATAATGACGGTCAGGCTTCGGCTGTGCGATGTAGTCGCAAATCTTGATGCACCGAAGTCGATCAGCTTGACCTGTCCGTCCTTGGTCAGGAAGATATTATCAGGAGCAATATCTCTGTGGATGATGCCTTCCGCGTGAACGACCTGAAGCGAATTGAGAAGCGGCCAGATCATTTTCACGGCTTCATCCTCGGGGATCGTCTTTTCTCTTCTCAGGCGCTCCGTGAGCGTCTCGCCCTCGAGATACTCCATCACGATATAAGCTGTGCCGTTCTCTCCAAAACTGTCGAATATCTTTACGATACCCGGTTCATTCTGGAACTTCGCGAGACGCTTAGCCTCATCGAGAAATTTCAGAAGCCCGTCGTTAAACTGTTCTTTTTTATCGCCACTGAAGATCGTAATGACCGACTGTCCGGGCATTCTCGTTGAGAACTCATTCGGAAGATATTCCTTGATCGCGACCTTCTGTTCGAGCACTTCATCCCATGCGATGTACGTTACGCCGAATCCGCCGAATCCGAGGACACGTCCGATGATGTAGCGGTCATGAAGAAGCGTTCCCGGCTGCATGTGGATCGCTTCCTCCGCCGGAGTTCCCTCAACAAATCCGCAGAACGGGCATACACTGAAGCCATCGTTCACCAGTTCCATACATCCTAAACATCTTCTACTCATCTTCGTACCCGTCCCCTCAGAATGTGTAGTTCTTGTATATATCGCCCAGAGGCGCGTAATAGTCCACCTTGATTTTGTCCTCGAAGCACTCCTCGTTTACCGGGATCTGCCCGTCCGAACATCTCGAGATCATGAGCATGTTCTGGTAGTTGTTTCCGAGCATCCAGGAAAGAAGTCTCTCCGCTGCCGCGATC
Organism: Clostridiales bacterium; assembly: GCA_024695545.1. The sequence goes on along the minus strand of JAILHZ010000024.1, from coordinate 6,178 downwards.
TCATTCTTGCTTCCGTTTCCGATACTCCATTCATATGTGAAAGACGCCACGGCCTCCTCCGAGTCGAAATACACATACGCCTTCTCGTAATTCGTCAGCGTGCTTCTTACATCGTTCATGCACATCGACGAAGAGATCATGACCGCGCAGGTATTGCCGCCGTTATTCATGAAACCACTCTTATCTGCCGATGCTTTTGACTTAAAGTTCTTCGCGATCAGCTCTTCGTAATCTTTGTCGAATGCGATCGCTGCCGATCCAAAATCACTGAGGCTTCCGAATGTTCTCTTCGAATAATCGATCTGCGTATCACCCTTCGTGATGATATATGCGACCGGCACCTCGATGCCGAGCGGGACACACTTCTTATCGTCGTAGTAATCCTCGTACTTATCGAGGAAGAGGCAGTCCTTCGCCTGGTCCGACTTAAGAACTTTGCTCACATCTCCCGCCTGCTCGAGCACATCGTCCGAAACCCCCGTACTCTCGAAGAGCGTCGGAAGCTCACCTTCTTCTGCGGCTGTCTCGAGTTTGCTGAAGTATTCGCTTTCGGAAAAGCACTCCGCCTCGATATTGACGTTCGGATATATACTTCTGAAGTCTTCGATGACCGCGTTCATCGCCGTCTCTTCATCCGAACCTTCATCGGCGCAGTACCAGATCGTGATATCCGCGTCCTTCAGGATCTGAACCGCGCGCTTGTTCTCGTAGTACTTATAGAGGGAAAAACCTGCTGCCGCGAGGATCAGGACCGCTGCCACGATGCCGAGGAGCCTTCTTGTGAATCTTCTCTTTTTTTCTTTCTTGATCGTGACGATCTTTCTGTTATTATCAATGGCCGAGATAAAATCACTGACGGAACTGAAACGCAAATGTTTATCGACCGCCATGGCCTTCATGATCGCATTACTTAAGTTCTCGGGGATCTCCGGATCGAGTTCACGGGGATACAGTACCGTATCCGCGATCTTACGGTTCGTCGACTCATCCGGCTTAACACCCGTAAGCATTACATAGAGAGTCGCGCCGAGCGCATAGATATCGGTCCACGGACCGATATTTCCGGTGTTATCGTACTGTTCCGCCGGCGAATAGCCCGGCTTTAAGATAATATCGATGACATCATCCGTGCTGTCCGCAAGTTTCGCCGCGCCGAGGTCAAGAAGCTTGATCTTCAGTTCATTTCCCGAACAAAGATAGATATTATCCGGGGCAACGTCTCTGTGGATAATGCCGCTCTGATGAAGAGATGTCAGTGCTTTTCCGACTTCACGGACTACCATGATGGCGAAGTCCCGATCGACCTTGCCGTCCGTCTCCTGCATATATTCCTTCAGCGTCTGGCCCTCGAGGAGTTCCATGACGATATACGCTGTACTGTTGTCTTCGAAAAACTCGAATACATTCGGGATATTCCTGTGCGTGCCGAACTTCGCCATCGTGCGCGCCTCCGCCAGGAAACGGTCTTTTCTGTACTCGAATTCCTGGGCGGACTTACGGTTTACGATAATTTCTTTTTCCCCTGCAGCACGGGTCATGATGCGCGTGACGAAGAACTCCTTGACCGCCACAATGGTCTCGAGCTTACTGTCCCACGCACGATAAATAATGCCAAATCCACCGGATCCGACGGCCTTGCCGATGAAATATCTCTGGGCAAGGACAGTTCCAGGCAAAAGATGAATCGGTTCAACAGGGTTGTTGTCCACGATTGTTCCGCAATGTGGACAGACTTCAAAATGTTCGTCGAATTCTTTAAAGCAGGAAAAGCACCTACGCATTCCACTTCTCCTTTGGGGTTCAAAATAGGTTTACCGATCAGCCGATCAGTTGATGTACGTCTCCCACGTAAAGTCATCTCCGCAGAGAGGAATGAGGAGGTACTTGCCATCGCCGAGCTCGAGTTCGTCCTTACCGGCAATCTTCTTCGTCTCGGTAATGATGTCACCGTTCAGATACGAAAGGCCGCTGCCCTCACCTGTCTGAACATAGAATTCTCTCTTCTTCGGCTCATAGATCAGCCACAGGTGCTTCTCTCTGGATACCGTTACATCCTTGGAGATCACGATCTTATTCGAGGAGCCTCTGCCGATCGAATTCTTGCCGGCATAGATGCTGAAGCTCTCACCGAGATGCTTACCGCCGATGCAGACGAGCCAGCCGACGACCGGATCCGCTGCGTCTTCGGTATTGCTGCTTCCTGCGCTGAAGAATCCGACGGTCTTTCCCTCGGAACCGGATACTGCAGATCTTACAGCCTCTTCAAGAGATACCTTCTCTTCGGCCTCCTCAGGCTCGGAAGGCTCATCAGGAAGCTCCACACTGACAGCAGGCTTCTTCGGAGCCGGCTGGTCAGGAATATTGACCTTCGGAATGACGTTGTCCGCGTACGCTTCAATTCCCTGCTTAGACGGAGCAGGCATCGGAGCAGGTACCGGAATCGGTGCAGGTGCGGCCATCGGAGCCGGTGCAGGAGCCGGTGCGGGTGCCGGAGCAGGAGCTGCCATCGGTGCCGGTGCGGGAGCCTGGGCAGGTGCCTGAACAGGCATACCGCAGAAGCGGCAGAACTTCGCATTCGGGGCGAGTGCTTTTTTACAAGCAACACAAGTGCCAAACTGTGCGGGAGCGGCTGCAGGTGCAGGAGCTGCCATCGGTGCAGGTGCCGGCATAGGCGCCGGAGCAGGCATCGGAGCCGGCATAGGTGCGGGCATCGGAGCAGGAGCGCCCATCGGAAGCTGCATCTTCGGAGCCTGATTCATCGGTGCGAATACCTGCTCTCTCGGAATCTCCGGTCCGTCAAAAGCACTGAAAGTACTGCCGACATCTGTGTCCGCTACGTCATCATACTGAACAGTCGCCTGTCCCGCGTTACTCGGTCCTGCAGCGCCGCAGTGCGGGCAGGCCGCATACTTGTCCGCGTCGTAAAAATGTCCGTTGTCGCATTTCTTTACATTCATGTCATTATCCTCCCAGTGTTATTTGATTTTCACCATCGCAATGGTCGTGTTGTCTCTGTTTATATTCTGCCCGTTCAGCCCGGCTCTGGATTCCAGTGCGTGAATGGCATCATTTATATTCTCAAACCCCAGAAGCGCCGCCCGGATATCCGCGTCCGAAACCAGCTTATAGAGGCCGTCCGACATCAGCAGGATCCTGTCTCCCGGCTGAGTCTTAAAAGGGTTGTCGTTGGCGTCGATATACGGCAGTCCGTTCCTGCCGAGAAAACTCACCAGCGTCTCCCCTTCCTTTATTCTTTCATTATACTCCATTTCGGTGATTTTACTATTTCGAAGCTCCTCATCGAGCACACTTTTATACGTGTGGTCCGTCGTGATCTTCACAAACTCCTCACCGCGGAGTATGTAAGCTCTGCTGTCTCCCACCGACATCCAGAAAAGGTTGTCTTTACGCACCAGTACACACACGATCGTGGAACCGGCCATCATGGGCTCGCCATTTTCATTCTTAAGCGAGGCGATCTTCATGTCGCTCTCATTTGCAAGATCCATCAGAAGTGCGTGCGGATCCTCGCAGGGATAGGAATCAACGTACTCCGAAAGAATGTGCTCGATTGCCGTCGTACTGGCTTTCTTGCCGCCCTCGTGGCCTCCCATGCCATCACAAAGCGCCACGATCCCTTCGTCATCCTTCAATTCGAATCCGAAACTGTCCTGCTGGTCCTCCCGGTTACCGATCACCGACAATACCGCGACCTCCATCACGCTATTCTCATCGCGCAGGCTGTAGTTATCTCTACTGTCGATCAATACTATTATCCTCTTTTCTTCTCGGTCCATACCGCGATGGCCGAGTAGTTATCCATACTTTTCCCCAATCCGTTCGCCTTCACGACATTCTCCATCTCCAGAAGCCACTCCTCCGGAGTTGTCGCCTTTTTCAGAAGCGCGCACATCTCTTCTTCCTCGATCAGTTCCCAGAAACCGTCCGTGCAGAGGAGGAAAGCCTGGCACTTCCGAAGGTCCATCGGCGCCATCAGTTCATACATCGGCTCTTCCCATTCTACTCCCATTACGCGGAGAAGGATATTCCGATCTTTGTGATGACGGATCTCCTTTTCCTTGATCTGCTTGGAAAGCACTAGCATCTGGGGGATGCTGTGGTCGAGCGTTCTGACCTTCACCTTGTTCTTCGCAAAAACGTAAAGCCGGGAATCTCCGACGTGACCGATATAGGCGTTACGGTCATCCGTGACCATCGCCACCGCGGTCGTCTTCATCTTGTTCCCGGCACGTTTCTTTTCCTGTTCTTCGAGAAGGATCTGCTGCGCCGTAATGAACACCTGGCCAAGGAAATTGACCATGTCATCCGTCTTGCCGAACTGATCTTCAAAGGTATCCCTCACGCACTGAGAAGCAAGGTCCCCCATACCATGGCCCCCCAGTCCGTCACAGACGATAAAACCATAGTTCCCATCCTTTTCATAAGCGCCTAGAGAATCCTCATTCACCTCTCTCGAGCCATTATTCGTAATTGTCGCGTATTTTAGCATGCTTTATACACCGTTTACTTTACTATCACCATTCAAATCTTATTTTTTGTGATTATGCGATTAAGCTTCTCCGATCAGGACTGCACCGCTGATGTTTCCGCCCCAGCTGTAGTATTTCTTGAACTGATCAAGAGTCACGTTCTTTGTCGGATTCAGTGTATTCACATCACCGTAGATTTTATCAAACGGATAACCCATATCACTCCATTCAACCATGATTTGACCGCTATTGGGATCCTTATACATCTTATCGATCAGAAGCACATGTCCCGGATTACCGCCCATTGAAATGACAATATTCTGAACCGGCTTTCCACTCGCACCATATTCGTTCATTATATTCGTCAAGCAATCGTTTCCAGGATACTTCTTTGCAGAATCCGAACAATTATTGAACCAGTTTCCTCCATTTGCACCACCGGCATATTTAAACGGGAAGCCTAAGCCTCTATCCTTCAATTTATGCAACGTATAATATGTGCATGAAACTTCTCCACCACCATTTCTATAGTACACATATCCGGAGCTTCCATTCTCTGCACGATAATATCTCGAGTCGCTAAACTTTTCTTTTGCCCAATCCGGAATCAGGTTTCTCGTAGGATGATCTGCTTCCTCAAACTTCTGAGCAACGAACATCAGAAGATCATAGTTTGCTTCAAGATTTGAGTGTAAAGTCTTTACTTTATTACGCAGTGCAGTCATTTTACTTTTTATATTCCCGATAGAACTGTTCACTACGCCATTTTCAATAAGTTTAGTCGCGCTAATCGTATTAGATTCTATGACACTCATCCGATCAGCACATCCGCGCATTTTTTCTGCCAGCGCTTTTACCGATTCGGTAGATATTCTAATCTCACTCATGGTCAACCTCCATTAAAAAGTCATCATTTTGGCGCATCCTATCATTTACTCGTAATGATATATTCAAACTCGCTCCGAAACTGCTCTATAGGCTTGGCTGAAATCCGGCCCGCTATAGACGGATTCGAATAAGCGCTTTCAGAGAAATAGACCATTCCGTCACGAACTCCTTCTATGTAGACTACATGATTCCCTCCAACGCTATTCACCGCGATCGCATTTGCAACTATGCTATTTTCTACAGATGTTGATACACAATTCATAGCATTCTTATCTATAGAATTCGCCCAATTGCTGGCGTTCCCAGGATGGCCAGCAAAAACCGGATCCTTCCCATTAACTTCACTCCAACGAGAGAATGCGTACCACGTGCAACCGTCCTCATATAAAAAGTAGTAACCAACACCATTAGACCTAACGCCATTTCTTTTCCGCGGGTAAGAGGATATATCTATTTTTTCCTTCTTGTTGTATTTTTCAATAACCAGATCCAACGCTTGATCTTCTTTTAGCTTCTTATCTGCAAGTTCAAACACACGCACAGTTTTCATAAGCAGCTCATAATTCGCTTCCAGATTCGAGTGTAAAGTCTTGACCTTATTCCTCAGCGCAGTCATTTTACTTCTCATATTCCCGATGGAACTATTCGTCACACCATTTTCAATGAGTTTAGTCGCACTATTTGTATTTGCTTCGATGCTACTCATCCGATCAGCACATCCGCGCATTCTTTCAGCCACTGATCTTATAGATTCAGTAGAAATTCTAATCTCGCTCATGCTCAGTCTCCAATATAATCAG
>JAILHZ010000166.1 GCA_024695545.1 Clostridiales bacterium | reverse complement strand
AGCTGTGCCCGGATCTGATGCGAGCGTCCCGTATGAAGATCCACGGAAAGAAGTGATACCGGTACTCCCGCTATACGTCCCTGCCCTATGACTTCATACTCGAGAAAGCACTCTTTTGCATCTTTCGGTGCTTTTTCCCTGTTTTCAAAAACATCTACAAGATTCGTCTTACTGTTCTTCAAAAGAAAAGAGCGGATCTCGCCTTTTTCATTGTCAAAAGCACCGTACACGATCGCGCGGTACTTCTTTTTCACCGTTCTGTTCCGTATCTGTTCACTGATCCTCGATGCACATTTACTGGTCTTGGCAAATACCATAACGCCCCGGACCGGACGGTCCAGACGGTGAAGAAGTCCTAAGTAGGCTTCTCCTGGCTTATTGTATTTTTCCACCAGATAAGCCTTAAGAAGCGTCAGCATATCCGGAGCTCCGGTAGTATCGCTCTGCGAGAGGACTCCCGCAGGTTTTACCGCCACCAAAAGATGATTGTCTTCAAAGAGGATCCGGGGTGTATCCATCCTAAAACTCCTCTTTCATCCATCTTCCGGTACTTCCGCACGGGAGGATCGCATCCATCTTCGTACACGGCAGACCGAGTTCTTCGGATATGACCGTACCGCCATGCTTCGACTTCACGGCCAGACGAAGTATATCTTCAATCACCATTGAAGAAAGCCCGGTTGTATAAGAGTTGATCAGGAAAAACAGCGGATCATCCGAAATGAGTTTTTCACACTTTTCTACCAGCGGGAAAAGCGCATCCTCCAGCTTCCACATCTCGCCGGACGGTCCGCGTCCGTAAGCGGGCGGATCCATGATGATGCCATCATATTTTCTGCCTCTTCTGATCTCTCTTTCTACGAATTTTCCGCAATCCTCGACGATAAAACGGATATAGCTGTCGTCAAGACCGCTGGCCATCATATTCTCCTTGGCACGCTGGACCATACCTTTACTTGCGTCAACATGGACAACTTCCGCCGCTCCTGCAGCCGCAAATGCCATCGTCGCTCCGCCGGTATAGGCAAACAGATTCAGGATCCTCGGTTTTCTCCCCTGTTTCACGGCTTTCTGAATCAGTTTTCCGCAGAAATCCCAGTTCGCCGCCTGCTCCGGGAAAAGACCGGTATGTTTAAAACTTGTGGGCTCGATAATGAATGTCAGAGGACGTCCTACCGCATCATAATGGATCTTCCACTTCTGAGGCATAGGCTTCTCCTTACTCCAGGAGCCTCCGCCACTCTCGCTTCTGTGATACACGGCATGCGGTCTCGGCCATGAAGTTTCCTTCATTCCGTAATAGCCGGTCTTCGGCCAGATCGCCTGCGGATCGGGACGCTGAAGATAGATATCTCCCCAACGCTCGAATTTCTCTCCTTCACCACAGTAAAGCAATTCAAAATCAGACCATCTATCCGCTAAAAACATACCTTTTTCCGCTCTTTTTCTTTCGAAGATTGTGTCTTTACCGGACGGTCCGACACTTGGTATCAGTATAGCATTTTCTTGTATTTGAAAAAAGTTTGTTTGTAAACCGATTTTTAGATTATAATAGATGTAATGTTGTTAGACGAGGTAAATGGATAATGGCTACTGCTCCTCATATTTTGATCTGTGATGACGACCCGGTCGTACATGAGTCCCTGGGTCTGTATTTCGAAAATGAACATTTCACATACTCCAGTGCTTACGATGGACGTGATGCGCTGGCGCATGTTGCTTCTGATAAACCGGACCTGATCATTCTGGACGTTATGATGCCGGAGAAGACCGGTATCGAGGTCTGCCGGGAGATCAGAAAGACACTTTCCACGCCGATCATCATCCTCACTGCTAAGGGCGAGGAGATCGACCGTGTACTCGGACTTGAGCTCGGCGCGGATGACTATATCGTTAAGCCTTTCTCTCCGCGTGAAGTAATTGCACGCATCAAGGCGGTACTCCGCCGTATCAATGAACCTCAGGAGAACACTTCTCTTCTCCGTTTTGAAGGTCTGGAGATCAACCTTGATAACTATCAGGTCAAGGTCAAGGGCGAACTCGTTCCCTGCACTCCGAAGGAAGTTGAGATCCTGCATCTTCTTGCTTCCCACATCGGACAGGTCATGGACCGTGAGCAGATCCTGTCTCTCATCTGGGGTTATGACTATTTCGGTGATACACGTACCGTTGATACGCACATCAAGCGTATCCGTCAGAAGATCTATTACGAGGGAGCTCCGTGGTCCCTGATCACCGTTTACGGTGTCGGTTATAAGTTTGAGGTCAACTCCTGATGTTCCGAAGCATCTTTCTACGCAAGATGATCTTTTTAGTGCTGGTGGCGCTCTGCGCATCGGCACTTCTTTCTGCTACGCTGTTTAATTATGCAGCCGGCGAAGTATCCCGTGATAATTCCGAGGAATTAATGATCGAGAAAGCGAGTTCGATGGCATCTTTTCTCAGCAACTATGTAGAAAGCCATTCTGCTCTTTCGGATACGGAAAAGATCCAGGGGATCAAGGATCTGAGCGCAGGATATACATCACACGATGTACTCGGTGCTTTTTATCTCATGTATGACTCCAAGGGCAGGCTCCTTTCCTCCTCGAAGCCCCAAACTGAAGAGGAACTTCATTTATTAAACGCCATAAATGTTTTCTGTGAACAGAACATGCTCAACAATACCGACAACAAGAATCTTATCGGTACGCTGACCTATGGCGAGGATAAGACAAAAGCGAAAGTGATCCAGGTGCCTGTCCAGGACAATGACACATTAACGGCATATGTTATCATCGGCGACACGATCACAGGCAATTCTTCTAACATAACAGGATTCAGTCAGGTGCTCATCCTGTCCACACTTCTTGTTTCGCTTGCGATGCTCATCCCTGTTTACTTTGCAAGTAAGCGTCTCATCCGCCCGCTTAACCGGGTTACGGATGTTGCTAACGCGCTCGGACAGGGTGACTTCTCCGTGCGTGCAAATGACCAGACCAAGGGTGAGATCGGTGATCTGGCCGCCTCGGTCAATGAACTTGCCGAGAAACTCTCTAAGTCCATCACCAGTGTAACTACTGAGCGTAACCGACTGAAAGAAATCTTTGATATCATTTCCGAAGGTATCGTATCTGTCAACAAGGATCTCCAGCCGGACTATTCCAATAACGCTATTGCGACGCTTTTCGAAAAGGTTCCGAGAAAGAACCTCTTCACAGAGAAGCTGCAGCTGATCCCGTTCGAGGAAGTCTGGGCCGACTTCGAGAACTGCCTGAAGACCGGCGAGACATATGAGCGCACGATCGAGGCGAAGGACTGTGCCTACTCTTCCACTATCGTGCCGATCAAGGATAACGAGAAGCAGATCATCGGTGCCACGGGATTCTTCCGTGACATCTCCGAGCAGGAACGTCTGGAGCAGACACGCCGAGACTACGTAGCAAATGTTTCCCACGAGCTCCGTACCCCGCTTACAGCCATGAGAGGTCTTGTAGAACCGCTTGCTGACGGTATGGTTAAGAAAGAGGAAGACCGTCAGAGATACTACGGCATCATCCTCCACGAGACCATGCGTCTTTCCCGTCTGATCGACGACATGCTTGAGCTTTCACGTCTGCAGGCAAGAACACTCGCATTTAAGACTTTCCCGTTCGATCTGAACAAACTTCTTTCTGAATTTGAGACCAAGTTCAAGCCGGTCATGGAAGACGCAGAGCTGAACTTCTCCGTCGAGTATAAGACCGGTCCTCTTCCGACGGTTATGGGTAACCCGGACCGTGTCGAGCAGATCATCGTTATCCTCCTCGACAATGCGAAGAAGTATACTCCTGCCGGCGGCAGCATCACGATATCTACAGAGTACAGTGACGAGACTGATCAGGTACTCGTATCCGTGATCGATACCGGACAAGGTATCCATGAATACGATATCGACCATATCTTCGACCGTTTCTATAAGGCCGACCGTGCCCGCGGAAAGAAGGGTACCGGACTCGGACTTGCGATTGCCAAAGAGCTTCTGAGCTACATGGGTGAGACGATCACCGTACAGAGCGAATATGGTGAAGGCACGACATTTACCTTCACACTGAAACGTGTTACCGGCTCTGTCTGGTATTGATAGGAGACCGATCATGCAGGACTGCTCAGACTCTATTTCCGGCGCATCGGAGAATTCAACACGCGTCAATAAATACATCAGTTCCAGCGGCTTCTGTTCAAGACGCAAGGCGGATGAATACGTGCAGGCAGGGCTTGTTACGATCGATGGCGTGACCGCAGTTTCCGGTTCTCAGGTTTTACCCGGTCAGGTAGTGCTCGTTAACGGGAAACCTGTTCTTCCCACCGACGACCATATCTATCTTGCATTTCACAAGCCTCTCGGAATCACCTGTACGACGGACAAACGGGACAAGGATAATATCATCGACTTTATCAATTATCCTCAGCGCATCTTCCCGATCGGACGCCTCGACAAGAATTCAACGGGACTGATCCTTCTTACCAATGACGGAGATATCGTCAACCGTCTTCTGCGCGCAGAAGGCCGGCACGATAAGGAATATGTTGTTACTGTTGATAAACCTGTCGATGAATCTTTCAGAAAGAATATGGAAAACGGCGTACCTATCCTGGACACCGTTACACTTCCCTGTAAGGTAAAGCTCACAGGAAAAAGCACTTTTCATATCACATTAAATCAGGGACTGAACCGGCAGATCCGCAGAATGTGCGAATACCTCGGATACCGGGTCGTACGGCTCAAGCGCATCCGGATTTTGAATATCAGTCTCGGCTCCCTGCCCTGCGGCCAGTACCGCGAACTGACACCGAAAGAGCGAAGCGATCTTTTCTCTATTCTCAATCACAAAAGCAAATAAAAAGGCCCTCCGACAGTTGCCGAAGGCCCTTTTCATATAGTGAAATTAGAGTTTTGGAGCAAATTCAATTGTTTCCTCATACCTGACATTCTTCGCAAGAAGATGCCGGTTCAGGATATCCGGGCCACGCTCGACCCCTTTCATATAGAAGTCAAGATAAAGATGCGTGCGTCCGTCCGACTTGATCAGTTCCTGATGCGAACAGTCATCAAGGTCTTCCGGCATATACGGGAGACATGAGAATGAGAACGGATCCATCTTATCCTTACAAATACGGAGGCCGCGGACATCATCAAGCTGCAGAAGCAGATATTTCGTATCCGCATGCGCGCCGTTTTCGGAAGGACGGGCATATTCGTGATACAGAGGACTGTCAAGTGATGTAAACCATCCGATCCTCTGGGATTCTTTTCTATCGATATACGATTCGCCGTTACCGCGGCCATACCAGCCGATATGAGCACCGGAATCGATCGGAACACGGAAACCATAACGGACAAGATCGAATTTAGGTACGAATTCAATCGTCGCCATAAGACGTCCATCCGGCTTCACCCTGTAATGTACAAGGATCGGGCCTTTCATACCATTCGAACTGTATTTGCTGATCAGGTGGAAATCTTCTCCATCCATCTCATAGAAGCTTCCGACAAACTTGATCTCACCCTGGATCGTACGCCAGTCGGTCTCATGCGAAAAAACGGTCTGCGACAATACATAGGACTTATCGGCACGGTCGATATTCGAAGCCGCGCGGTAAAAACTCGGTTCGAGAAGTCCGTCAAAGTATTCCTTGCCCTCGATCTTAACCGAACACAGGCCGCCCTCATGTCTGCTGAAACCATAGCGTACATGCTTGGTCTGTGCGAAGATAAGTGCCGGAGATGTCAGCAACTGTACCGCCGGCTTCTTCTCATCCGTGATCAGTGCTTTTTCAAGAGCCGATGCGTCAATGATCTGGATCGGAGCATCTTCTCCGTCAGAAACAACAGGCTCCACATCGGACGAAGGATCAAACACTTCATCAACAAGGATCTGCTGATAGAAAGCAAGCTCATATCCTGCTCTTGCATAATTAGAATCATTCTCTAACGTCAGACGGATATCCAGGAGCAGTTCTTTACAAACTGCCTGATTATATACTTCGACTGCCTTCGGATACTGCTCCGCCCATGCTGATGTAAGGAAATCACCTACCTGGAACGGGAACTGCATCGTACGGTTACCCATCGGCGGGATCGGCGGAACAATACCGGATCCGCCAGACAGACGGACGCCGCCGAGAAGCAGCTGCCACTTCAGTTCGATTGAAGGCGTGCTGCCAAACGGATTTACATTATGGACATTAAGATTCGCAGGATTCTCCGCCGATGAGAAGATCTTGATACCCTCACACTGCTTCTTCACTTCAAAGAAGATCGGGTGCGGTCTTCTGTTCGAATCGACAATACCCTGCGCAATTGATACACCGACCTGCTCAGAATACTCGACCAGATCACCCTGATGGATATACTTAAGATCCATGCTATCTTCTTCTCTTCTCGGTCTTGCTAGGATCGACTCGAAAAGCACTTTATCTTCTTTAAGCTGACTCTTTAAGTAACGGCGGTTAACGCAAAGATCACACCACTCACCGAAGATCATGCCGGCCTTATTCGGGAACGGCGGCAAATCCGAAACATTTCCGGATTTGTCGATCTCGCAGTAAAGCGGACGCTTAGAGTCAAACGCATTGATACGCTGTTTTACTTCCAGATAGGCATTCTCTTCAAAACGCTTACCGGTCATAGACCACATGATGATACACGGGTGATTGATCAGTGAATAAACGGTCTGAGGCAGCACAGACGCGGCTGACTGCAGAATAACGTACATACCGTACTTATCACAAAGATCGAAGAATCTCGAATCAGTCGGATGATGAACAACATAGACCGTGTTGATATTCGCACTTTTCATCATGAGGATATCCTGACGGAAGCGCTCGAGCGGAACAGAGATACCGTCTTCAGGATCAAACTCATAGTACTTTACGCCATGAAGCGGCACAGCCACATCATTAATGTGGATAATACTTTCAGAATATGTGATCGTACGGAACCCGAAACGCTGTTTCTTGACGCAGATCACTTCATCCCTATTATTTCTGACTTCTACGATCAGATCGTAAAGATTCGGTGTCTGATCGGTCCACGGAAGAACAAGCTTCGCATAGAACTCAGTGCCTACGATCTTAACGCCTTCTTTCGGAATGGTATCGGTCAGTTCTTTCCGCTGGGAAAGACGATGCTCCGGAAGATTATAAAGGTCATAGTCATCATGGGCTTCCATAAGACGGCAGTTAACTGTTACCTCCGCGTCATACGGAAGATGATTCAGAAGCTCCACTTCAATATTCAGCCCCGCATCTCTGCGGATATCCGCGTTCGGAAGGATCTCCTTTTCACGCCCTGTCAGCTGGTCATCATTATCGGAACGGTAAAGACTGTTCACCAGAGCCGTCTTCGGAACAACATCTTTCGCCAGAGTATCCGTCAGGAAAGACGGGAACAGGCGGAGCGACGAGATCTCCACAGAAGACTCGGCAATCAGGTAAGGAAGGCGGAAAAGTCCGGAGAATCCGAAAGCACCCTGGGCACGGACATTCTTCTTCATCTTACCTCTCTCCATGCGCACATCAAATCTGCGTACGGCAACACAGATAAGGTTTGGTCCCTCATGCAGGTACTCACTCAGAAGGCACTTCGTAGTCGAGAATGTGCTTCTGGAACTGGAAACATGCTTTCCGTTAATGCTGATGGAATAGTGGCCGACAATACCATCGGACACGAAGTAAACGAAACGGTGGATGAACTGTTCAGGAAGATTGACCCAAACACGATAAAGGCCGTAATCATTGGTATTTTCCATACCGGCATCATCCGCAAGTCTCTGCTGGAGACGCGACGTCTTCTTAGAAAGAAGCGCATTCTTCTCATAAACTAGTTCACTCGGATATCCATATCCCTGCATCTGCCAGACACTCGGCACATCGATCAGGTTCCAGGAATCATCGTTGAATTCCGTATCTGTCCAGTTATCGGGAATATCGTCCTTTGTCGGAGCATGAAAGAAATGCCAGCTTGGAAGATCAAGTCTCCAAAACGAATTCAGACGACCGAATTCCGGCGGTTGTTTTTCCGCATAGAGTTCGTCCATCGAATCATATGGATAGAAATACCCTTGTGCCGGCAGTTGCGTCATTCTCAGCTCCGTTAAAATTCTGCATACGTATGCAGTTTGTTTATGTTATTGTAGCACGGGGCAACCGCCGTCATGTATCAGAGATATTTCATTTTGAAGAAGTCATGGAAACAAATTGAAAAAACTGTCATTCTCACAGGAAGGACAGATCTTTCTTCCTCTTCTTCGCTTTTCTCCAGCGCGCCACTCCCTTAAAGAAATGACCGTTGAAAATAGTGACCAAAGCATCCATCTGCTCGATCGTCACGCCGCCCATCGAGAAGGACGCTACCGTACGGAGCGGCATCTCTCTGGTCATAGTGATATTGATCCTGCGCAGGTGTTCTTCCGTCTCTTTCCTATTCTGTTTCTTGATCTTACGCATCGTAGAACGATAGAAGAGTTTACTCATCAAATTACCGTTCTTAAGATCTTCCAGACTTGAATTCAGAGTAAACTCACCCTTCTTCGGTGCTTTTTCCTCCTTGACCGGTTTCCCGTACACAGCCTCAAACTGCTTCTTATCAAAGATCTTAGTCTGCACATCAAGGTTATAGTACTGCGGAGCGGAAGCGGAATAATCCGGCGCTTCAACGCCCGGCAGCTTCGATGTGACCTCGATCTCACGGGAGCAGCGGATATCTCTGGATGATGCGCCGATCTCGATCTTATATGTACCGGACTCGACATGCCAGTCAGCGATCTGTACGTTATAATACGCGAAGGCACGCCGGTCAAGCTTGAACTCTACTGTACGGGTCTCTCCGCGCTGGATAAACACTTTCTTGAAAGCAGCCAGCTGGCGGACCGGCTTATAGATCTTCGATTTCGGCGGCGCGACATAGAGCTGGACGACTTCTTTACCATCCACATCGCTGATATTCGTCACATCCACATATACCGTAAGCGGATCATCCTCGTTAATACTCGGCGCCGAGAACTTGATCTCACCATACGAATAAGACGAATACGAAAGACCATGTCCGAACGGGAAAAGCACCGGCATGTTGGCCGCATCATAATATCTGTATCCGACATAAACACTCTCGCAATAAAGCGTCTGTCTGGTCTCGCCAAAATACAGGTATGTCGGTGTATCCGTCAGTTTCAGCGGGAATGTTTCCGCAAGTTTTCCCGATGGATTCACTTTACCGTAAAGGATGTCTGCAATACTTCCGGCACCTTCCTGTCCCGGGAGATACGCCATAAGGATCGATCTGACCTGAGATACCCATGGCATCTCAATAGGAGATCCTGCATAGACAACTACGCATACATTACTGTTCTTCCGGACAACTTCTTCGATCAGACGCGTGTGGGATTTCGGAAGATTCATATGCGTACGGTCAAAAGATTCAGATTCGAAGCTATCCGGAAGCCCGACAAAGATTACGACAACGTCCTTGTTCTGGGCAGCATCCACAGCAGCACGGAGGAGCTTCTCATCGACCTCTTCACCTTGCATCGGGTATCCGGGCTCATATACGAAGTTATCACTGTCAGTTGAGAATCCGCTGAGAGCATCGGTCACGTTCGTAGGATGGATATGCGAACTACCTCCGCCCTGGAATCTGGTATGCTTTGCCATCGCACCGAGAACAGCAACACTCTTTCCCGGCTGAATCGGAAGGAGCCCGTCATTTTTTAGAAGAACGGCGGATTCTTCGAATGCCTGCTTCGCCAATGTCCGATGGGCCAGATACGGAGACGATGTCGGCTTCGGTTTATTCATTCCCTTTTCGATCATTGTCAGAAGTCGTTCTACAGCACGGTCAAGAAGTGCTACAGGAAGCTTGCCGGACTCAATTGCTTCGCAGATAAGACGGTCACGCTCGCCGATCGAGGACGGCATCTCCAGTTCAAGGCCTGCCGCCAGCGAATCAAGACGATTATCCGTCGCGCCCCAGTCACTCATGACTACACCGTCGAATCCCCACTCATCACGAAGGATCTCAGTAAGAAGTCTTCTGTTCTCACAGCAGTAAGTACCGTTCAGACGGTTATATGCGCACATGACAGTCCATGGATGTGATTCTTTTACAACCGTTTCAAACGCGGAGAGATAGATCTCACGAAGAGCACGCTCATCCACGATCGAATCATTGATAAGACGGAATTTTTCCTGACTGTTCGCCGCAAAATGCTTCACGGAAGTACCGATACCCATACTCTGTACGCCCTTTACAAATGCGGCACCCATCTTACCAGCCACATAAGGGTCCTCGGAAATATACTCGAAGTTTCTTCCGCACAGAGGAGATCTCTTGATATTGATCGCAGGTCCTAAAACAATTGAAACATCCTGATCTACTGCCTCTTCGCCAATTGCACGTCCGATAGCATTCATCAAGTCAAGATTGAAGGAGTTCGCAGTAGTTGCTGCCGGCGGAAAGCATGTCGCTTCGCGGCTGTCACCTGCCCCTCTTCTTCCCGCCTCAGACTCCTGCTTGCGAAGCCCATGCGGTCCATCTGTCATCATGATCGACGGAACACCATTGATCGGCAGTCTCTGCGTGCGCCAGAAATCATATCCGGAGCAAAGAGAAGCTTTCTGCTTCACAGAAAGTTTTTTCATCAAAGAAGATACAAATTCGGATGCCATACCTTGTCTCCTTATCAAAAATATCTAAATCCCTAAAACCCATTATATCACTTGTATAACTTGTGTGAATAAACTGCCGGTACTATTGCGAATCATTTTCTCTTTTTGTATAATCACCAATCATATACCCATGAATTGAGAGTTGTATTTTTGGGGGCGCACTGGTTTCGACGGGGTCGTGGAGACTTGGAAAGCGGGTAGAGGATTCTCGTTGGCCTCTTAAATAAACGAGAAATGCAAGTAATTGCAAACAACACAAAACTCGTAGCTGCTTAATTTAGCTACCATCTCCCCGGTCTATCTGTCGGCCGGACCGGAGATGTCAGATGACAGACCTTACCTGTCGGCAGGTTAAACGGGACCACGCCTTCGGCAAAGCTTTGCGCCGGAGATGTATCTATGAAGCTACCGGAGATCTCTTCCTGTTCGTGGGAACGTGATCCAGGGGAATACTCCAAACACGAACTGCACCCGGAGATGTCCTTGTTGACGTGGTTTCGGACAGGAGTTCGATTCTCCTCGCCTCC
>JAILHZ010000116.1 GCA_024695545.1 Clostridiales bacterium | reverse complement strand
CGGAAAGACCTGCGGAGATGTTATGGCCGAGTATCCTGAGAGAGAATTCGTCGCTGCGGTAAAGTATCTTTCTGAGAATACTGCCGAGTGCCATACCACCGATGAGCCGGACTTCGACGAATGGCTCATGGACGGCTTCGTCACTCCGTAAAAAAGTTCCTTAAAGTACACAGTTTAGTTACAAACGAGGCGGTCGCCCCGGGCTTGCTATGTGATAAAATATTCATGAGATTAACGAAGGTTTTTCTCTGAATTTTGCTTGGGAATGTGGCCGTGTCACCTGTTCCGAGCTTTTCTTCCTGGGAATATTCGACGTCCTTTAAGTCGAAAACATAGATAGTGGCGGAGATATTGGGGTGAAACAAGGGGTCAGGTATGGAACGATCGGATTTATATGAGATTCTTTCAACTGAATATGCTAACTGGGATATTGATCCGAAACCACTGGGGAACGGATCATATGGTGTTGTCTTTAAGATGACGAACCGCACGAATGGTGAACTTCGTGCGCTGAAGGCAATCACGATTCCTCACGATGATTCGGATATCGATAAGAGAAGAGGCAGTGGTTATACCGAGGAAGAGATCAAGAGAGATTATACGGCGGTTAAGGATCGTGTTCTTGATGAAATCGTCAACGTTATCCAGCTCCGCGGGAACGAAAATGTCGTGCGTATACACGGCTACCGAGAGATCTGCCAGAAGGATCAGATCGGATGGATCGTATGCTTCGATATGGAATATCTTCCGACGATGAAGGAGATCCTGCCGATGACAGAGCAGGAGGTCCGAAAGCTCGGACTGGATATATGCAATGCGTTAAAAGACTGTCATGAGAAGGGCATTATCCACAGAGACATCAAGCCGCAGAATATCCTGAAAAGAGGCGGGACGAATGTACTTGTGGACTTCGGTGAGAGCAAGATGATCAAGTCGCAGTCCAGTCTTTCGATGCGCGGTACTTATGACTACATGGCACCGGAACTGCTGCGCCAGCAGAAGTATCCGGATGTTGCCCCCGGTACGGTAGATATTTATTCGCTGGGCATCACGCTCTATCTTTTTGCCAACCACAACCGTCTTCCGTTCCTTAATTCGATTAAGGAAATGATGAATTCGGATGCCCGCGACGAGGCGAATATCCGCCGCTGGAACAGTCCGATCCTTCCTCGTCCGAGCGGCGTGAGTGAAAGGCTCGGAAACGTTATCCTCTGCGCCACGCAGCCGGATCCCAGAAGACGTTACCAGAGCGCAGCGGACATGGAACACGACCTTCAGATTGTAGATACTAATGACTCACTTATCTGTGACAGAATAAACCCGCTTGCACCGGCGTCCGCTAATTCTGCGCAGGCATACCTGCCGGCTCAGCATACTCCTTTACAGCCGGTGCAGAACACCCCAACCAAACCGGTGCAGAATGTTCCGGTTACGCCGGTTCAGAATACTCCTTTACAGCCGGTGCAGAGTGCTTCGGCTAAACCGGCTTCTCTGGAGGCCCCAAAGAAGAAAAAGACCGGTCTTATCATCGGTATTGCTGCCGGTGTGGTCGCAGTGGCACTTGCTGTCGCAGGCGTTGTCTTCTTCCTAAATGGAAACTCAAGCAAGTCCGGATCTGATGGAAAATCTTCCGGCAAGACTGAATTAAATGAAAAGGCTTCCGGTGAGGTCGAGACGATTGATGCTCCTAATGCGAAGCTTGATGAGGAACTGTATGGTCCGACGGTGGAACATTACTATTCCGCACTGCTTGCCAGAAATCCTTCTTCTGATGAGAAAGAAAAGGCATTTAAAGATATCCGCAAGTCAAACGGAGGTACTGAGTGTGTCATCCGTGACCTGGTAAAATCGAGCGAGTTTAAAGGCCGCAACTTATCGGATCGCGACTATATGCAGGCAGTTCATCTGGCCATGGTCTGGGCTGACGCGCCGGATACTGTTGCTTCCGACTATCTTAATATCATTCAGTCGCAATCCAGAGATGCATTTGTTGATTATCTAGTCGAAACGAACTGGCCCGGTGACCACGTGGTCGTTGACATCACCCGCAAGAACATTATCGGTGACTATGAGTACTACATCGGGAACAAGGTGAATACTTCGATGCAGTATATGCTCACGACATACATCTATGATGCGGATACCGGAAAAGCACTGACATTTAACGGCAATGATTATCTCGGGCGCGCGACCGTGACTGCGAATCAGCGCACATCCGGGCCGGCAGTTCCCGAGCTTCCGGAAGGAAAATACAGACTGGTCATCAAGAAAGAACCATATGGAACAGTCGTATATGACGAAGGGTTTGAAGTGAACTAAGAACATAACAAATGCGAAGGAGCGAGTGCTTTTCGGGCACAGGGGGAGAAAATAGAAGAATGAGGAGATGCTGCTTCTGCTTTAAAGAGATGGAGGATCAGTACGAGGTCTGTCCGCACTGCGGGGAGAAGGTCGTTACGAAGCCTCTTGTAGAGAATCAGCTGTTCCCGGGCACGGTGCTCGCGGACCGCTACTACATCGGCCTGGCCGTCGGTGCGGGCGGATTCGGTATCGTGTATAAAGCCTGGGACAGTAAGCTCGACTCGATCGTAGCTGTCAAGGAATTCTACGTGTCGCGTCTGATGGCGCGCGCCGGCGGAAGCAAGAACATCATCGTCAGTAAGAAGTCCAAGCAGGAATACGAATACCGAAAAGAACGTTTCCTTGCAGAGGCCCGGAATATGGCGCAGTTTGGATCCCACAAGAACATCCCGAACGTGTTTGAATTCTTCGAAGAAAACGAGACGGCGTACATCGTTATGGAGCTCCTTACCGGATGCACGCTGAGTGAATACCTCGATCAGAACGGCGGCAAGATCGACTTGGATTTTGCGCTCATGATCACTAACGAAGTCTGTAATGCGCTGAAATCACTGCACGAAAAGAACATCATCCACAGAGATATCGCGCCGGATAACATCTACATCAGCTCGGGTTCGGAGATCCGAATCCTTTTGACCGACTTCGGTGCGGCGAAACTCGCAGATACGAAAGAAGACGTTATCGATATCATCTTAAAGCCCGGTTATTCACCGACGGAGCAGTACGAAGGAAATAAGAATATCGGCACCTGGACGGATATCTATTCGCTGGGCGCGACGCTCTACGTAATGCTGACCGGTGTTAAGCCCGATGAAGCGACGAACCGTCAGATCGAGGACAAGGTGAAGGATGCCGATTCGCTTGAGGCGGCGATCCCCGAGAACCTCAATAATGCCATCATGAAAGCAATGGCGGTCGAGCGGCATATGCGTTTCAAGAACGTTTCCGACTTCGTGGCGGCGATCAACGGCAAGAAGAAGGTCATCACGCTGAAGAAAGAGCGCAGAAACCGCCGCGTGAGAAGACTCGTCGGAATCCTTACCGCGAGCATACTTCTTGCGGCATCGACATTTGTCGTGCAGAGAGCGCTCAATAAGAAGATGGCGGAAGATGACCTCGAAGCGGCGACGATCAACGTGTGGTTCTCGGTAAAAGACGGATCCTCGGAAGAAGACGCCATGAAGGAAGTTTTCACCGATTTCAAGTCGAAGTT
>JAILHZ010000098.1 GCA_024695545.1 Clostridiales bacterium | reverse complement strand
ATGTTGTTCTCAACACCGTTGGCTCTGAACTCACCCTTGATGTGATGTCCCGGGCCACCCATACCTGTACCTGTCGGATCACCGCCCTGGATCATGAATCCGGAGATAACACGGTGGAAGATCAGGCCGTCATAAAAGCCTTTCTCCGCAAGATCGATAAAGTTCTGTACGCTGATCGGTGCCACGTCCGGATAGAGCTCCAGCTTCATGATACCGCCGTTTTCCATCTCAATAGTAACAATAGGATTCGCCATAATAATGTCTCCTTATTTCCGTAGATTGTACTTTCGTCACTTCTTTGATAGTACGGGAAAAGAACTTATTTTGCAAGAATCCAGTTCTGCGCAAATATTACCAGTTGAGATCGTCGTAGAACACTTCTTCCAGTGTCAGTCCTTTTGCCGGCATGGTTTTGCCTGCTTCTTTTCTTACACCTTCTCCTGTGAGAAGCTTCTCGATCTCGGCCTTTGTCATCTTGCCCTGACCGGCATAGACGAGTGTTCCCGCCATGATACGGACCATGTTATAGAGGAAGGATTCGCCGATGACAGTGATCTCGATCAGATCGGGGTCACCTTCGGCGCGTCTTACATAGACATCCTTCATGGTGCGGATCGGCGTGATGTCCGGTCCTCCCTGTGCGCGAAAAGCACTGAAGTCGTGCGTTCCGATAAATGCTTTGGCCGCATCGTCCATCGCTTCCACATCAAGTGTTCCCGGAACGAAAGCCTCTGTCCGGCGGTCGATTGCCGACGGAACTTTTGCGTTTCTTACCCGGTAGCAGTATCTTTTTCCCTTGCTGTTAAAGCGGGCATGGAATTCTTCCGTGACTTCCCTGGCGGCAAGGACCACCAGATCGTCATCAAGTACGGCGTTTAATGCCAGCGGGATCTTTTCGACGGGGATCGGAAACGGAACATCCACATGTGAGACGTGACCTCTGGCATGGACACCGGAATCAGTCCTCGAGCACCCGTAAATACGGCAAAAGCGCCCGTACACCTTCTCCACTGCTTCTTCCAGTGTCTGCTGTACGGAGCGCCCGTTATCCTGTCTTTGGAAACCAACGAAATCGGTCCCGTCATATTCGGTCAGCAAAGCGATGCGTATATCCGCAGTTGTTCTGCCTTCCTCACTCATTTTCTTATCCCTGGATCTTATCGTCGAAGCAGGCCTTACCCATCATGGCGGCACCGACGATACCTGCATCGTTACCCATCTTCGCCACGCGGATCTCGGTCTTTCTTACGCCCGGACCGAAGAACGGCTTGTTCAGAGTCTTCTCGCGAAGCGGAACCATCAGCGGATCACCCTCGTTGCAGACGCCGCCGCCGATCAGGAGAACCTCCGGCATGAAGGTGTTGATCGCGTTTGCCAGACCCTCGGAGAGATAGTCGATATATGTATCAACAACATTCGCGGCAACCTCATCGCCGGCTCTCATACCGTCGAAAGCGATTCTTGCGTTTGCGTGTCCGCCGTTCTCCTCGATAAGCTTTCCGAGGATGGAAGTCGGGTTTGCTTCCGCAGCTTCTTCAGTAATACGAGCAAGAGCAGATGCAGAGCCGTATGCCTCGAAGCAGCCCTTACGTCCGCAGGAGCACTGCTGTCCGTTGACCATGATGACATGGTGACCGAACTCGGAACCTGCCTGGTTAAATCCGGAGAAGATACGGTTGTTGATGATGACGCCGGCGCCGATACCCGTTCCGAGTGTGATCGTAACGGAATCCGCAACATCTGCCGCTGCACCGGAAACACTCTCCGCCATTGCCGCGCAGTTCGCATCATTATCGATATAGACCGGAAGATCGATCACAGAACGGATGATCTTTCTCATCGGTGCGTTTACAAAAGGAAGGTTAGTCGCGTAGACCAGTGTGCCGGCCTTATTGTCCGGAGTTCCCGGAGAGCCGATTCCGATTGCGGATACATCCGACTCGGCGATACCCGCTTCTTCGATCGCCTGCTTTGCCAGGTTACCCATATCCGTGATGATCTCTTCCATCGGACGGTCTGCATTTGTCTTAATGCTGACCTTGTTCAGAAGTTCACCCTTCTCACTTACTACACCGGCCTTGATATTTGTGCCACCGAGATCGATTCCTACATAATAAGCCATTTCAACTTCTCCTCATCTTTGAAACTCATATATCTTCTGCCCCGGATCCCTTTCCCCGGGGGAATTCGCCATGCGCGAATATTTTACTTTAATTTTGGTAATAAATCTACTGCCAGCGGGATAAATGCCACAGCCACCAGAATGAAGAACCAGATAATATCCCAGGCCTTCAGTTTCAGCGGATGCAGCTTTGTCTTTCCAACGCCTCCCTGATAGCATCTGGCGTCCATGGCGATCGCCAGTTCGTCCGCCCTTTTAAAAGCACTGACAAACAGCGGGACCAGCACCGCGACATATCCTTTGGCACGCTGGAACACATTACCCGTATCGTATTCCGCACCTCTCGATGACTGCGCCTTCATGATCTTATCGGTCTCTTCAACAAGTGTCGGTATGAACCTCAGCGCAATCGAGATCGTCATGGCCATTTCGTTGACCGGCACCTTGATCACCTTCAGAGGGGATCCCAGAGATTCCAGCGCATCCGCCAGTTTCAGCGGAGTTGTGGTCAGCGACAGGATTATGCTCGTGGCCACGATCAGAAGCAGAAGACGGAAGGCCATCAGTACTGCCTTTTTCAGTCCGCCGTATGTGATCTTTATGATCCACCAGCTCCACAGGACCTCTCCCGACCGGATCGTCAGGACATTGATCAGGAAGATGAAGATCATGATAAACACGATCGGCCGGACTGACCTTAAGATCTCCATCGGGCTGATCTTTGACAGAAGCGCCAGGAAAAGCACTGCTGCCAGTGCCGCCAGCATCTTCACCGGCGTACTTGCCAGGAAGATCGTTACCATATATACGATAAACAGCACGACCTTGAGTCTCGGATCCAGACGGTGAAGAACGGAGTTTCCCTGTACGTAGCGTCCGATTGCAACATCTTTCATCACGGGGCAGTCACCTCCCCGTCTTTTCCGAACACAAGCATCTCGGCTGCTTCTTCGACATCAAATATGGTCGTATCGATGTCCGGATAATCTTTTTTCAGTTTCTCCATCGTCTGCATCAGGCACGGACGGTCCAGACGCATGGCGAAGAAGTCGGTCTCCTTCGAGAACAGTTTCTTCGGTGTCCCGAAGAACTCCTGTTTTCCCTTCTTAAGGACGAGTATACGGTCCGCGATACGGGCAGCCTCATCCATATCGTGAGATACCAGAACGATGGACTTGCCTCTGGATCTCAGTGTCTCGATATAACCGAAGATCTCTTTCTGACCGGCAGGATCGAGTCCGGCAGCAGGTTCATCGAGGATCAGCACATCCGGATCCATCGCCAGAATACCGGCAAATGCGACTCTTCGTTTCTGTCCGCCCGAAAGTTCGAACGGGGATCTCTTCAGGATATCCTCGGAAAGACCGACCAGCGGCAGCGACTCTCTCATCAGGCGGTCGCATTCCTTCTCGTCATAACCCATCTTCTTCGGACCGAACTGGATATCTTTCTCCACGGTCTCTTCGAAGAGCTGGTATTCCGGATACTGGAACAGGAGTCCGACATGCTTTCGGATACTCTTGATCTCTGAGTTCTTGTCCGTGGAAATATACTTCTTCTCTTCTTCGTTCCAGACTTCCACCTTGCCTTCAAGCGGGCGTAGAATGCCGTTCAGGTGAGAGATCAGTGTCGTCTTTCCCGAACCGCTGTGTCCGATAACTGCGACGATCTCTCCCTTTTTGACATCGAATGAAACGTCGGAGAGTGCTTTGGATTCTTTCTTATCGTAACTGTGCGAAAGTGAAGTGGTCTTGAGGATGATCTGGCCGGACACTTCATGAGACTGTCTGACCCCGCGCTTCGAAGGATCCGGTTTCCCCGTCTTCAGGATCTCCCTGATCTTCCTGATCGCGTTTTCTTCCGAAGTAAAATCACTTGTGTCCGGGACTTCGCCGCACAATCTTGCGACTTCACACAGAAGTTCCGCCCATTTCGGAAGCTCAAGTCCGAGGGAACGGATCGTATCTACCTGGGAGAATACTTCCGAGGGTGTACCGTTCAGGCGGATCTTTCCTTTTTCGAGAACGATAACGCGGTCTGCCAGATATGCCTCATGCATATCGTGTGTAATGTGAAGGACCGTGATCCCCTTATCCTCACGCATCCTTTTGACCAGATGAAGGAATTCATCTCTTGCCTTCGGGTCGAGCATGGATGTGCTCTCATCGAGGATCAGGAGCTGCGGCTGCATCGCGAGAACACCCGCGATCGCCAGTTTCTGCTTCTGTCCGCCGGACAGTGAAGACGGCTGTTTGTCCGCCTTTTCCAAAAGACCGACATAACCCAGTGCTTTTTCCACACGCTGGGCAAGTTCGGGAAGCGGTACAGAGAGATTCTCCGGACCGAATGCTACGTCCTCCTCAACAGTTGTTCCAACGATCTGGTTATCCGGATTCTGGAACACCATTCCGCAGTGAGTGCGGATCTTCCAGAAATTTTCATCCTGATCCGCGGCGAGTTCAAACACAGAGAGTTTGCCCTTATCCGGGACCTCAAGAAGATCGACCATCTTCGCCAGCGTGGATTTTCCGGAACCGTTACGGCCCAGGATAGCGACATACTCGCCTTTATTGACAGAAAAAGAAGCATGGTCTACCGCCACGACATTCTTTCCGGAATTTGTCGAGTACGAGAACAGAAGCTCTTCGGCTTTTACTGTCTGCCCGTATTCCGCAATGTCTCTTTCTTTGGGATCCATGCTTCTTATCTTCTCCGTAATTTCGAATAATAAAGAAAAGTGACGGAAGGGTTTCCGCCCATCCGTCACCTTAATATCTCAAGATTGTCTTGGGCTTCTCTTACTCAGCGAATGTGAGGAGAGCCATCTCAGAAGCGTCACCGCGACGAGCGCCGAGCTTAACGATCTTGGTGTAACCACCCTTATGGTTGATGAGAGCCGGTGCGATCTCATCATAGAGGATGTTTACCGGATCAACTACGTGACCCTCAGCGTCGTGACTCTTTCTGAGCCAGTAAGCAGCGTTCTTTCTAGCTGCCAGACGGGAAGGAGCATCAACCTGTACAGTCTTCTTAGCGACTTCACGGTCAACGACCTCGTACTTCTTGCCGTTCTTGGAAGTCTTGGAAACCAGGACTTTCATGCCCTTCGAATCAAGCTTTGCAGAAGAAACGGTAACTTCCTTTGTTGTGAAGTTGTCCTTCTCACGAATGGCATCTGCAACCAGCTTGTCGATGATCTTGCTTACTTCCTTAGCGCGTGCCAGAGTTGTTACAACGTGCTTTCTGTTTTCTGCAAGTGCCTTTCCGTCTTCCTTAACCGGGCAAACAACGAGTGATGTTGCCAGGTTTCTCAAAATAGCAATACGCTGATTGCTTACTCTTCCTAATTTTCTGTAACCTGCCATGGGTTCATACCTCCTGTAAATTTACATAATATCCTAGCGTGCCCGCGAGCTCGCTATTTAGTCCTCGACATCTGCGAGAGACAGATCCATATCCTCGAGCTTCTGGATAACTTCTTCCAGAGACTTCTTACCGAGGTTGCGGACTTTCATCATTTCGTCCTCAGACTTCGCAACCAGATCACCGATCGTGTTGATACCTGCACGCTTGAGGCAGTTATATGTACGAACGGAGAAATCCAGATCCTCAATGACGATGTCATGAGTGGAATTCTTGCTGGAGCTGTCATCCGAATCACGGAAACTCGGACCATTGGACACGTCAGTAAGAGCTGTGAACAGACCGAGGTGCTCACGCAGGATAGCCGCTGCGGAAGAAAGAGCCTCGTCTACTTTAATAGTAGAGTCTGTCCATACTTCCAGAGTCAGGCTGTCAAAGTCTGTTCTCTCACCGACACGGGTGTTCTCGATTCTGTAGTTCGCCTTCTTTACCGGAGTAAAGATGGAGTCGATAGCGATAACACCGATGGTCTGTGTAGCCGGCTTATTCTGATCGGCTGTCGCGTAACCGCGTCCCTTGCTGATCGTCAGTTCGATAAAGAGACGACCTGCACCGTTCATCGTAGCGATAACGTGATCAGGATTCATGATTTCAACTTCTTCGTCATGGACGATATCGCCAGCTGTGACAACACCTGTCTTGCCTTCATCCATGCTGATGTAGACAGTCTTCGGTGTATCAGTGTGAAGCTTAGCGCGGATGCCCTTGACATTGAGAATGATCTCAGTCATGTCTTCGATAACGCCCGGGATCGTGGAGAACTCGTGATAAACACCCTCAACACGGATGGATGTCACGGCCGCACCAGACAAGGAAGACAGAAGCACGCGACGAAGGGAGTTACCAAGTGTCGTACCGTAGCCACGCTCAAGAGGAGCAACTACATACTTACCATAGGAGCTATCTTCGTTAACTTCTACACACTCAATTGTTGGCTTCATAATTTCAATCATATTTATCCTCCTAGCTTTTTATGCAAAGCGAAAGGTTGCGATTACTTCGAGTACAACTCGACGATGAGTGTCTCCTTGACCTCAAGATCAACATCCTCACGAGCCGGTTCTCTTACGATGGAACCTGTCAGGGTCTCTTCGTTGAAAGAGAGCCATGCCGGTACCGGACGGTTGTTAGAAAGTGTCTCAAACTTAGGAGACTTTCTGGATGTTTCCTTAACTGCGATCGTATCACCGGTCTTCAGTGTCATGGAAGGAATGTTAGCCTTCTTACCATTTACTGTGAAGTGACCATGTGTAACGAGCTGACGAGCTTCATTTCTGGAAGAAGCCAGACCCAGACGATATACGACATTGTCGAAACGGAGTTCGAGGAGCTCAAGGAGCTTCTCACCGGTCTTACCCTGCTTACGCTCAGCACGTGCATAAGTAAGTCTGAACTGCTTCTCAAGTACGCCGTAGAAACGCTTTGTCTTCTGCTTCTCACGAAGCTGTACACCATATTCTGAAATCTTCTTTCTGCCCTGACCATGCTGACCCGGAGCGGCACTCTTCTTTGCAAGTGCGCACTTAGCGGAATAGCATCTCTCACCCTTGAGGAAGAGCTTGTCTCCTTCTCTGCGGCAGAGACGGCAGGTTCCTTCTGTATATCTAGCCATTCTCTATACCTCCGAACTCAGACTCTTCTTCTCTTAGGCGGTCTGCAACCATTGTGCGGAACAGGAGTTACATCTTTGATCATTGTAACTTCCAGACCTGCTGTCTGCAGGGCGCGGATAGCGGACTCACGGCCCGGTCCGGGTCCCTTAACGTAAACCTCAACAGTACGCATGCCGTGATCAGCAGCCTTCTTACCGGCATCCTCAGATGCCATCTGAGCTGCGAACGGTGTACCCTTACGGGAACCCTTCATGCCCATCTCACCGGCAGATGCCCAGGAGATTGCATTACCCTGCATATCAGTGATCGTAACGATCGTGTTGTTAAATGTAGCGTGAATATGAGCCTGACCTTTGTCAATGTTCTTACGCTCTCTTCTCTTCGGTCTAACGGCCGTTTTCTTAACTGCTTTTGCTGCCATGGGTTCGCCTCCTTACTTCTTCTTACCAGCGATCGTACGCTTCGGTCCCTTACGGGTACGAGCATTCGTCTTGGTGCGCTGGCCACGAACAGGCAGACCCATTCTGTGAC
>JAILHZ010000053.1 GCA_024695545.1 Clostridiales bacterium | reverse complement strand
TCCTTAAAGAACTTCTTGCATTCGTCCCCGTATTTCCCGGAGCGCATCTTTTTCACCGTCTCTTCGTAGATCTTGGGAAAGAGTCTTCCGATACCTGTCATGGCAGAAAATCTCTCTCCGCAGGAACTACAGATAAACACTTTTCCGGAACCCATCGCTTTCCCTCCTTACTTCTTTCCCTCGTCGTCGCAAACGACAAGGTTGGCCTCGATGTTATAGAACCCTTCCATCCCCGGGAACCCGTTTGTGATATTGACATCCGTCATCATGTTCACTGTGTCCTGAACCTCCATGAGTTTCTTAAGGAGCTTCCAGCGCTCGGAAAGCACGATTTCATGCATATCGCACCAGGTAGAAAATACCGCGCCGAGGAGGGGCATAAAGGATACTTCATCGTCATATTTCGCAAGAATGCGCGATACTTTTTGCGTATCCTTTATCATCATTTCCAGTTCCTTCAGGTTCTTCTTGATTACTCTTTTTTCGTCATCTTTTCTCACAATAATGTCCTCCAAAATCAAGATTGATCCTTCGTCAGTCGATCGGGCAGATCTCTCTGCCCGGCCGTCTGTTATTTGTAAGTTCTTACCCATTTCATGAATCCCGAAAAGAATACGATAATGCAAAGCAGGAGAGTCGTCATAATTGCCACCTCATTTCTGTTTTCAGATGCCTTCTCAGGCGGCCTATAGTTCTTCGTTGTCTCAATTATCGCAAAAGAACTGTCCAAATATTCGCCCTACATCATCAGCCTTCCTCGGGGACCGCCTCACTCCGTTTCATGATCCCCAGAGTACTCATCAGGAGGCCCTTCGGTATCGCGAATGCAGGGCCAAAGGGATTGACGACCACACCTTCCACGGAAGGATTATCGATGGCACACTGAACGATATTCCTGATCGGAACATTCATAATGATGTTCGGGGTCTTTCCCTTAGCACGTTCTTCTTCCGACAGGAAGATCGGGAACCAGTGCTTTCCGTCCGGACCCTCCATCTTATCCAGGCGAAGCCGCGCTTCTTTCTTCAACTGGAAAGTTCCTCCTTCAACGATCTTCTCCGGATCGATCCCGTCGAAGAATGCATTGTTCACATCGAGAAACGGTGTGGGAACGGTAGTGCCCTTTTTCATCTGCTCGAAAAGCTCCATGATAAAAGCCAGCTTTCCTCTCGCGGCTTCTTCCGGATCCTCCACATGAATGAAGGCCTCATACTTACGAATAAGTTCTTTGTTCCCGGCTGTCATGCCGTCCGTCTCTGCACCATCGCCATCTCCATCGCCGGCCGCATCCGCCGAAACCACTTCCCGAGCAATCTTCCGAAACTTCTTGAGTACCGCCAGCATGTCCTTCGGGATCCTCTCCCGGCACTCGTGCTTGAGTCCTCTAGTCACTCCGTAAAAAGCCTCTGCCATGGCGCCTGCAATTGCCGCCAGGGTATCGGTGTCTCCGCCGAGGGATACGGCATTTCTGACCACATCCTCATAGGATTCCCCTTCGATAAAAGACCGGAATGCCTTGGGCAGAGAATCCATGCAGGTCTCGACATGGGCATGGCGCTTTCTCATCTCATCCAGTGTCTCCATGAAGTCATATCCGAACTCCATCAGCACATATTCCGCGATAAGCAGTTTGGAAAACCCTTTGCGTGCCATGAAGATGACCGCCGCGGTGCATTCCGCGCCTTTAATACCTTCCGGGTGATTGTGGGAAACCATAGCTGTGGCCCTTGCCACCTCGCGAGTCCGCTCGATGGTATCGTACAGCCATCCTGCTGCCGAAACTCTCATGGCCGAGCCGTTTCCATAGCTCTTATAGGGTTGCGGGTCGTCGCTATGTACCCAGTTGATGAACCTTCCGCCATATCCGGCATAGGGGTACTTTCTTCCCCACTTCTGCATGGACTTCACACAAGCTGCTTTGATTTCCTCTACCGTCGCATCTCTTCCTGCCTCCAGCAGCGCTTCCGCAACGGCAACCGTCATGACCGTGTCGTCCGTCCATGTACTCTCTTCGCAAAAGAGTGGGAATTCTTTTGTTTTTCCGCCTCTGTCAAACTCAAATGCACTTCCGATGATGTCTCCTAGTATTGCTCCGTACATATCTGATACCTGCCTTTCATTCTGCCGTTCTTGCGGCTGTCTTTTGTGTTTCTGGTATCAGGATATCTCGATTGAAGACGCAAATGGTCTCCCGGCAGGCGACGTTTTCAGAAGTGCTTATTTTTCAACATTTCCGAGCTGTGGTTGTCCGCACATGTCCAGCATGATGTTGATCATGAAGATATCGTAGTTTCCTTCCATGATGCATTTGATCACGAGCTGATCGGCTTTACTATATGGATTAAATGCCATTCCGCAGCTGGCGAGGAGTTCTTCTGCTTCCCATATCTTCAGGCGTAGTCCGATGCATAGTGCCAGCACTGTCGATCTCTTCGGGATCTTGGTGTCTCCGCACAGGATCTTACTAAATGCACCTTTCGTGATGTTGGATCGTTTATATACCGTGGCATTGTCCATGTCTTTGGCCTGAAGAAGTCCCATCAGGTGTTTCTGGAAGGATAGATCTTCTCCTGGATCCTTCATGAATAATTCTTTGTCAAAAGCACTTGTCCCGGTTCCTTTCGCTCCTTGGGCTTGTTTCTGCCTGGCTTCGATGTTATGCAGGGCATGTTCGTATTCGAGCTGTTCGTTTCTGTAGCGCTGTCTTTCGCGTCCGTATTCCAGGTCAGTGGAATATTCTTTAAGATGTGCTTCTTTTACTTCTTTGTCATCGATGAAGGATTCGATCTGGAAGAATATATTTTTAGAGAGCATGAAAGCTCGTTC
>JAILHZ010000045.1 GCA_024695545.1 Clostridiales bacterium | reverse complement strand
AAGCGGTATCCAGGCTTCAGCTGCTCGTGGATGAATGCCATGATGCTCTCCATCAGGACACGCCCGAGCCCCTGTCCCTGATACTCGGGAAGGACGATGACATCCGCGATATAGATCACATACCCGTGATCCCAGATCGCTCTTCCGATGGCGATCGGACGGTCCTCGTCACGGATACACCAGACATAGGAATTGCTAAGTCCCGCGATTGCCTGTTCGACGGGAAAAACACTCCAGCCGACGGCCGCTCGCATCGCCAGATATTCTTCCGGCGTGATGGTATTTGTCATCTCATATTTACCCATAATTGTCTCTACCTTCGTGTCAGAACTGAATTCAGTATAACATGTCCGAAGGCCTTCCTGTTTATACCACAAGACTACTTGTCGGGCCTCTTTCCGATGACTACAATGAAAGAAAATACGAAAGAAACGAGGTGGCGCGATATGCATTTCCCTGAAAAAACTATCACTTTGAAAGATGGGAGGACCTGCGTGCTGCGCCCGAACGGCCCGGATCTCGCAGACCAGATGCTCGAGTATCTGAAGAAGACCTCCGGAGAGACCGAATTCCTCATTCGTAACGAAGATGAAGTCAACGAAACGAGCGAAGAGATAGCGGCGTTTCTCGGAAGAGGCCTTGAAAACCCTTACAACATCGCGATGGCAGCCGTCGTAGACGGGAAACTCGCCGGAGTCGGAAGAGTCTTCGGCATTGGCAGTCAGAGAAAGCTCCAGCACCGCTGTTCCCTTGCGATCGCACTCTACAAGGAGTACTGGGGCCTCGGCATCGGAACGGCCATGATCAACTATCTGGTCGAGCTGGCAACTAAGGTCGGCTGGAATCAGATGGACCTCGAAGTCGTCGCGGAAAATGAGCAGGCTCAGGCTCTCTACAGAAAGTGCGGCTTCGTCGAGACCGGTCGCCGCCACAACGCCCTGCGCTTCGACGACGGGACCTATCACGACGAGATCCTGATGTATCGCGATCTGAAGGGTTGATGGGTCCGCGGGACTGCGAGCCTGCATTGCTTCTGGAACCGACGATTCCTTTCAAGAAAGCGCTCCCTTTCGAGTAGGGGAAATCGGGGGGAAAGCAAAAAAACGCGTTTTACCCCGATTCATCCAGGGGTATATTGGGTTGTTTTTCACCATTTCAAGGCCAATCATAAACAAAAAAAGTGAAACAAGGCCGCAAGACGAGTGCTTTTCGAGCAGAAAAACAAGGGAAAAGCCCATTTTCTGAAATTCCCCCGATAAAGAACTTCGTGGAGAAATTAAAAAACCACAAAAGCCCCCGATGACTTTTCGTCAAATACCCCCAGGGGGTATGCATCCGGCCCGCGTCTGGTCGAAAAGCACTAGCCCCCTTCCCTTTGCCTTCTAACCCCAGCCTGCGCCATGCCCGGACCCGCGCTCGGCCGCACAAAAAAGGCGCCCTCGTTTAAAAGGACGCCTTATATCTTGTAATTCAGCTGATTACTTCCTGGGTTTTCTCGAAGAACCCTTCGTGGTCTTCTTCGCAGGCGCTTTTGCCGTCTTCGCCGCAACCTTCGCAGCCGCACCCGCAGACCCCGCAGCCTCAGCAGCATCCACGGCTTCCACCGCCGCTTCAACATCCGCCCCGGCATCCGTTGCCACTGAAGCAGCGCCACCAGCAGCTCCGGCCCCAGCCACCGCGGCCTTCGTCTTCGCCTTGGCCTTTGCCTCTTCCGCCATACGCGCCTGCTTTCTTCTCTCCAGCCACGGGAGCAGGCTCTCATGGTAGAGGATCGCCATTACCGCGGTGAACGGGATGGAGATCAGGATGCCGAGAGGTCCGAAGAGCTTGCCGCCGATGACGATGGAGATCAGCGAGATAAATGCCGGCAGTCCCATCGAGTCACCGAAGAGATGCGGCTTAACAACATAACCGTCGATCGTCTGAAGGATACATGTGAAGATCACGAATGCGACCGCATACATCGGATCCTCCAGCACGAGGATAAATGCACCGATCATACCTCCGACGATCGGACCGAAGGTCGGCAGGATATTCGTAACACCAACGACTACGGAGATGAGGACGACGTTCGGGAGTCCCGCGATCAGCATGAAGATCGCATTGCAGATGCCGACACCGATCGCCTCGAGGATCGTGTAACTGATGTAACGGGAGAAGATCGCATTGCTTCTCTTTAAGAAATCCGTATGTCTCTTGTACTGCTCTTCCGTAAGAAGTGCGCGGCGGAAATGGTCGATGCCGCGGAACAGTCTCTTCTTTCCGGCGATGAAATAGACCGCGAGGATCATGCCGATAAAGATGTTCAGAAGCACGTTCCAGATGCCGCGGAGGATATCCATGGCCATCGTCAGATTGTGCGAAACGTCGGAGATCATAACTTCCGCCTGCTCCTTGAGGTTGGCGGTCCAGTTCGTCGTATTCAGATGGATGCCGTACTGGGCAGCGAAATCATCAAGCTTCTTGAGCCGCTCCTCGATATCGGAAGCATAGTTCTGCGTGTTATTCATGAAGTGCGTGATACTGCTGACCATCTCCGGAAGAACCAGCCAGAAGAACAGGCCCAGCGCCAGAAGGACGACGATGATCGACACGACGACCGAAAGCGCATAGCGGAATTTCGCGTGCGAGATCTTCTTAAAGGCTTTCGTGTCGAAGAAAACAACCAGGAGGTCGACCAGGTACGCAATGATCGCACCGA
Source organism: Clostridiales bacterium (assembly GCA_024695545.1). The sequence goes on along the minus strand of JAILHZ010000045.1, from coordinate 1,107 downwards.
TAATGATCGGAGACAGGATGGACATTACCGAAGAAAGGAATGCACGCACCGCCGGGAGGTTATTAAAAGTCATGTACGCAACTACACCGGCGATTGCCGCGATCGTGTACGCACCCCATCGGTTGCTCAGTGCTTTTTTAATTCTGCCCAAAATCGTAGTCTCCTTAGAACGTCAGTGTTCTTATTATAAGACCTAAAGCAGAATAAATAAACCCGAAATTATTTTGATTCCGCCTCCGCGTCGTACAGGAGCCTGCCGATCTGGTTCGCCAGGAAGTTACCGCTCGAGGTGATCTCATGCGTCATCTCGGTCAGGATAAACCCATAGATATTATTCTTGAAAAGCACCGGCAGGATCACGCTCTGCCTGCATTTCGGCGGGAGCTCGATCCGATGAAAAAGCACTTCTGTAAGCCCGGACTGGCGCTCTTTGGGAATCACGAAAAGTTCCCCCTCCTTCAGGACACAGCGGAGATTGATCTTATCCGGGAAAAGTTCGTCATTGTTCTCTTCGTATGTTACTTTCTCATCGAAAAGGAACAGCGCGGCGTTCTGAAGACCCACCATATTAAAGTTACTGATGATCCGGTTCGTCCTGGTCTCCTTATCTGCCACTTCATTTCCGAAGTCCGTCAGTTCAACCAGACAGTCCTGGAATTCCGTGCGGAAATTTATCCTCCGCTCATTGGCATTGATGATGACCTCAGCCTGGGCCAGGAGAGCGGAGTCACGCATATGGGTAAACAGGCGGTTGATAAACTGGTTCGGGCCGCCGGAATTCGCCTCCTGCTCGATATTGACGCTCGCCTGAAGCCTGCCGATAGACTGCAGCAGCTTCTCCGCATCAGTATAGTTCATCGCACCGTTTTTGAAGAAAATATCGATGAGGTCTTTCGCCTCCAGGAAATCTTCCACGCTCATATACCGCTCTTTCACGGCAATCAGGATCTTTCCGATAAACTCTGCGAAAAGCCTCTGCAGGTTGACCGATTCACGTGTGATGTACTCATAGCGGTATCTGTAGAAGCAGTCATTGAACATACGGTTAATGAAAGCCGGCTCAACATTTCTCATCTCCAGCTTCGTATACTCGTACATCTCATACGG
>JAILHZ010000025.1 GCA_024695545.1 Clostridiales bacterium | reverse complement strand
ACTGAATACAAATGAGAATCCGTATCCGGCTTCTCCCAAGGTCCGTAAGGTCTTAGAAGATGTGGATATACCGCTTCTCGCCAGATACCCGGAGACCAGTTCCCGGGTCGTACGCGAGGAACTTGCGAAAGTTCTGGGAGTAACTCCTGAGCAGGTCTTCTGCGGAAACGGTTCCGACGAAGTCCTGGCATTTTCATTTCAGGCCTTCTTCGAATCCGGTGAGAATGCCGCGCCGCTTCTGGTCCCGGATATCTCCTATAGCTTTTATCCCGTGTATGCGGATCTTTACAGCATCCCGCTGAAGAAGATCCCGCTCCGGGAAGACTTCAGCATCGATGTAGACGCTTTCTGTAAAGAAAAGGGCGGCGGAGTTGCTTTTGCCAATCCGAATGCACCGACATCGATCCTTCTCGATCTTTCCGATGTCGAGAAGATCCTTCAGGCGAATCCGGATCATGTGGTGCTCGTGGATGAGGCGTACGCCGCTTTTTCCGGAGTGACGGCAAGATCGCTCCTTCCGAAGTATAAGAACCTTCTGGTAACCGGCACTCTCAGTAAGTCGCACTCGCTGGCTGGACTCCGTCTCGGATTTGCCGTCGGTGATCCGGAACTGATCGAGGGACTCTGCAGGATCAGAGACTCCTTCAATTCCTACCCGGTAGACTGTATCGCCCAGAAGATCGCTGCAGTTGCGATCGCGGACGATGCGTGGGTCATGGAGAACGTCAGGAAGATCTGCGCGACCCGCGACCGTATCGCGGATGAACTCCGCACGCGAGGCTGGACCGTGCCGGAATCGAAGACGAACTTCCTTTTCGCTGCGCCGAAGGATATGACGGCAGAAGCCATCTACACAAAACTGCGCGGGAAAGGTATACTGGTAAGGTATTTTAATAAGCCGAGGATCAGCGGATATCTCCGCATCACCGTGGGTACGGATGAGGAGATGGATGCTTTACTTAAGGCGATCGACGAGATCGCGGGAGGAAAAGACGCATGAGCAGAGCTGCATCACAGGAAAGAAACACGAAAGAGACGAAGATCAAGGGTTCTCTGGAACTCGATGGTAAGGGTGTAAGCGATATTACGACCGGCATCGGTTTCCTCGACCACATGCTTGATCTCCTGGCTCGTCACAGCGGCATGGATCTGAGTATCCGATGCGATGGTGACCTCAATGTTGACGGACACCACACGACCGAGGATATCGGTATCGTGATCGGCAAGATGCTCGGTGAGGCACTTGGCGAGAAGCGCGGCATCAACCGCTACGGCTTTGCTTCCATCCCGATGGATGAGGCGCTGGCCCAGTGCTCCCTGGATATCTCCGGAAGACCGTTCCTGGTACTTCAGGCAGAATTCGGCGGCGAGTATGTCGGTGAATTCGCGACCGAGCTTGTAGAAGAGTTCTTCCGTGCCGTCTCCTTTAACGCAGGACTGACACTGCACCTCAAGTGCGAATACGGCGCGAATGACCACCACAAGATCGAGGCGATGTTCAAGGCTTTCGCAAGAGCGCTCCGTATCGCGATCGATATCGATGAGAAGTTCAAGGACCAGATCCCTTCCACGAAGGGAGTACTCTGAGCATGCTGGAGAAGTACCCGTTTAACGAAGACTTCGAAGCGTGGGAGGTGCCGGCCGATATTCTGGATGAGAAGGTCACCGTCTACGCCCAGGCGAAGAACGAACTGGAATTCCTGAAGAGGACTGTCGAACTCAAGCAGAGGATCGAGTGGCTGAACGATAAGGGACAGGACATCTGTGATCTTCTGTCCTCGAAGGATTCGGACCTGACCGTGGACGGTGAGTCCAGGATCGAGCTCCGCCCCGCAGAGATCGCGGTGCTCCGCTGCTATGCGGAGATGACGGATGACGGTGTCGCACTGGATATGGTCGTCGGCATCGTGGCCAGCGGTATTGAGAAAGAAGTCAGCATGTTCGTCGATGAGTTCGACAACATGGAGGTTCTCGGAGAAATCTTCGGAGGAGTTACCGAAGAAGAGGAGTACGGGGACATATAAGCGGCGGGGCGAGTGCTTTTCGCGCCGGAACAGACAAGTATTTTATTGAAAAGTGAGGATATAAACATGGCAACATTAAGAGACACAGATTTCATTGATTTACCGGTATTCGTCAAGGGTAAGGTAAGAAACGTTTACGATCTGGGAGACTCCCTCCTGATGGTCGTTACCGACCGTATCTCCGCATTTGACGTAGTATTCGACGAATGCATCCCGGACAAGGGCAAGGTATTAAGCTCGATCTCCGCATTCTGGTTTGATTTTACGAAGGACGTGATCCCGAACCATGTTATCACCACTGATCCGAAGGAATACCCGATGGGCCTTAGTAAGTACGAGGAAGAGCTCCGCGGCCGCTCCATGCTGGTCAAGAAGGTCAACATGCTTCCTGCAGAGTGCATCGTCCGTGGTTACCTCGAGGGTTCTGCTCTTAAGGAGTACAAGGCAAACGGCACCGTCGGCGGCATGAAGATGCCGGAGGGCCTGCGCCAGGGTGACAAGCTCCCTGAGCCGCTCTTCACTCCTTCCACGAAGGCAGACGAAGGCCACGATATCAACATCACCTACGAGCAGCTCATCGATCTTCTCGGTGAGGAAGATGCAAAAGCACTGAAGGACGCAGCTCTCGCTCTCTACACCAAGGTTTCCGAGTATGCACTTACCCGCGGCCTGATCCTTGCCGATACCAAGTTCGAGTTCGGTAAGATCGACGGCAAGCTTGTAGTTGCCGACGAGATGTTCACACCTGACTCCTCCCGTTTCTGGGATCTTGCCGATTACGAGCCGGGCCGTGCACAGAAGAGCTTCGACAAGCAGTATCTGCGTGAGTGGCTGGAGACACTGGACTGGGATAAGACCTATCCGGCTCCGACACTTCCGGAGGAGATCATCAACAAGACAGCCGAGAAGTACAGAGAGTGCTATCGCCTGCTGACCGGAAAGGAACTTGCATGATCGCCATTATCGATTATGGAATGGGTAACCTGGGCTCCGTGCAAAAAGCACTTGCCTTCTTAGGTTACGATAGTGAAATCACCAATGACCCCGCCCGCGTCATGGACGCGGACGGTGTCGTTCTTCCGGGCGTCGGCGCGATCGGTGCCGCGATGGAAGCTTTAACTTCAAAGGGCCTCGACAAGGTCGTACACGAATATGTTGCGACCGGGAAGCCTTTTCTCGGTATCTGCCTCGGCATGCAGATGCTCTTCGATACGTCTGAAGAATCTTTCGGCGGCGAGCCGGTCAAGGGACTTTCGGTCCTGCCCGGCAAGGTCGTCCGTTTTCCTTCTGATATGGGGCTTAAGATCCCGCAGATCGGATGGAATGAGCTTTCTTCGAGAAATGAGATCCTTCCGGATAAGGAATATGTCTACTTCGTACACTCCTATTACTGCGTGCCCGAAAGAGAAGAAGACATAGCGGCGACCGTAAACTACGGTATCGACTATTGCTGCAGTGTCAGAAGAGATAACGTCTTTGCCTGCCAGTTCCACCCGGAAAAGAGTGGTGAAGCGGGTCTTGCGATCCTGAACCGCTGGGCGAGACAGACCAGAAAATAATTACGCGGGTTTCCCGCAGGACAGATGAAACATTGTGGCCGGACGGCCACTTAACAGAAAGGATGGCGGCATATGCTCAGTAAAAGAATCATCCCGTGTCTGGACGTTAAAAACGGCCGTGTCGTAAAGGGCACCAACTTTATCGCGCTCCGTGATGCAGGTGATCCGGTCGAGTGTGCGAAGGCCTATAACCAGGCCGGCGCAGACGAACTGGTGTTCCTTGATATTTCTGCAACGGTTGAAGGCAGAGGCACTGTGGTCGATATGGTAAAGAGTGTTGCCGAGCAGGTATTCATCCCGTTTACCGTCGGCGGCGGCATCCGCTCCATTGAAGATATCCGTGAGATCTTAAACGCAGGTGCGGACAAGATCTCCTTGAACTCCGCAGCCGTAAAGGATCCTGAACTGGTACGCCGTGCCAGTGAGAAGTTCGGTTCCCAGTGTGTCGTTGTCGCGATCGATGTCCGTGGCAGGACCGGCGGAAAGATCCGTATCGCCGGCACTGATGCCGACTTTAAGGGCATCGATGAGAACGCCAGTGAAGAAGATAACAGTAAGTTCCCGAGCGGCTACGAAGTCGTCGTTGCAGGCGGTACCAAGGCTACAGGTCTTGACGCTCTGGAATGGGCGAAGAAAGTAGAAGAGCTCGGTGCAGGTGAGATCCTCCTTACGAGCCTTGACAGAGACGGCACGAAGAGCGGTTTTGATAACGTGATCACCCGCATGATCGCGGATGCAGTATCCATTCCGGTCATTGCCAGTGGCGGTGCCGGCAAGATGGAAGACTTCTATGACGGCATTATCGACGGCGGTGCAGATGCAGTCCTCGCAGCAAGCCTTTTCCACTTCGGCGAGATCAAGATCGAAGATCTGAAGGAATACCTTGCGGGACGCGGCATTCCGGTAAGAACACTGACTCCGGCGCTTAAGCTCTGGCAGTCCCTGAAGAAGGATAAGATGGGCCTGGTTCCGGCAATCGTCGTAGAGGACTCCACCAAGGACGTTCTCATGATGGCCTACATGGACTATGAGTCTCTCGAGAAGACGATGGAGACGAAGCTGATGCACTATCACTCCAGATCCAGAAATTCCCTGTGGCTCAAGGGAGAGACATCCGGTCATTTCCAGCATGTGAAGAAAGCTTTTCTTGACTGCGACCGTGATACCCTGTTATTCTACATTGACCAGGACGGTGCCGCCTGCCATACAGGCAACCATACCTGCTTCTTTACTGATTTGGAAATCTGAAATACTGCACGAAGGATGCGCCTGGGGCGCGGACAAGTGCTTTTAGATAAGAAAGGATATGACAGACAATGGATTCAAACAGCACAAACGTAGTCAAAGACCTGTATAACCTGATCCTCGACAGAAAGGCCAACCCGGTAGACGGCTCTTACACCAACTATCTTTTTGATAAGGGTATCGAGAAGATCGGCAAGAAAGTCGGTGAAGAGGCGATCGAGGCGATCATCTCCGCATCCAAGGGCGATAAGGAGAATACCGTTCAGGAACTCGCTGACCTGTTCTATCACGCACTCGTCATGATGGCGCAGCTCGGCATCACTCCGGAAGAGGTCGAAGAGGAACTGAAGAAGAGATAATTTCGGAGGTCCGGAAAACGGATCGACGGCTACTGAAAGACTGCCTTGTACGGGCAGTTTTTCGTTTTCTTAATGAAACGGGGAAAAACAGGGTGCGAAATCTACATTTCTCGTTGACATACTATTGACTCTGTGGTAACATATCCGTTGCTATCGCCGTTTAGGTCTATTTTTTATGCGCGAAAAACCGCGTGAGAAGACGCGGATAAGCACGATATTTTTGGAGGTGTTCGAACATGGCAACCAAAGCAGGAGCACGTGACAAGCTGACACTGGCTTGTGAAGAGTGCAAGCAGAGAAACTATCAGACATATAAGAATAAGAAGAACGATCCTGATCGTTTGGAAATCAAGAAGTACTGCAAGTTCTGCCGTAAGCATACTGTACACAAAGAAACAAAGTAATTTCCGTTTCTCTTAGGGAAACAAGAATGAGGGTATGACCAATGGCTGACAAGAAGAAGAAACCGAACATCTTCAAACGTATAGCTCAGAAGTTCAAGGACGTTCGTCAGGAACTCAAGAGAGTAATCTGGCCGACCAAGGAGAAGCTGATCCAGACTTCTGCTGTGGTTCTGGTCGTGATCGTTGTTTGCACGATCCTTCTGACCGCAATCGGCAAGGGTGCCGGCTGGATCCTGGAAAAGGTCGGATTCTACGACCAGGTAAACGAGACCACCGTTACCGAGACGATCCCGTCTGACAGTTCTGATGCGTCTGCATCAGAGTCTGCTCCGGCTGAGTCCTCTTCCGAGGATTCCGAGAGCGCATCCACCGAGGCTTCGGCTTCAGAGGAGACGACACCGTCTGAATCTTAATAGTGCAGGGAAGGGGAAGCACGGAAGATCAAGCGGAAGTGCTTTTCCACGATATATACGAGGAGCGAGACATGGCTGAAGAACAGGCATATGAGGCGAAATGGTATGTCGTACATACCTATTCGGGATATGAGAACAAGGTAAAGAGCACTCTGGAAGCAGTGATCGAGAATCGTGGCCTCCAGGAGATGATCCAGGAAGTTTCCATCCCGATGGATGAGAGCGTCGAAGTCAAGGACGGTAAGAAGAAGGTTACGCAGAAGAAGCGTTATCCGGGCTACGTTCTGATCAAGATGGTCTACACCGAAGAGATCTGGTACATCGTTCGTAACACACGTGGTGTCACAGGCTTCGTCGGACCGAATGCCAACAAGCCGCAGCCTCTCTCCGATGAGGAGCTTGCGCTCATGGGACTCGAATCCAGCTGGGTTCCGTCCGTAGACTACGAAGTGGGCGACTCCGTCCGTATCATCTCCGGTCCTTTCCAGGATTGCGTAGGTACGGTAGAGGAGATGAACCTCGAGAAGCACATGGTTCGTGTCCGCATCTCGATGTTCGGCAGAGAGACTCCTGTCGAGATCGAATTCGCACAGGTAGTGCGGGTATAATTGCTTATCACATCTCTCCGGAGATGAAAGAATATTTCGGCACCGGGATAAGACGGGCCGGCAAGAAAATTATTTGGGAGGTGGCCGCACATGGCTAAAAAAGTTGTAGGGTACGTTAAACTTCAGATCCCTGCAGGCAAAGCAACACCAGCGCCGCCGGTAGGACCAGCTCTTGGACAGCACGGACTTAATATTGCCCAGTTTGTTAAAGAGTTTAATGAAAGAACAGCAAAGGATGCAGGTCTGATCATTCCTGTAATCATTACAGTTTATGCTGACCGTTCTTATTCTTTCATTACAAAGACTCCGCCGGTACCGGTACTGCTTAAGAAAGCTTGCAACATTGAGAAGGCTTCGGGTAAGCCGAACAAGGACAAGGTAGCAAAGATTTCTTTCTCGGAGTGCAAGAAGATCGCAGAGATCAAGATCGTTGATACAAATGCCGCAGACATCGACGCATGTGCTCGTATGGTAGCTGGTACTGCCAGAAGCATGGGTATCGTTGTTACTGAGGACTGATTTGAAGGAGAGTTAACATGAAAAGAGGAAAGAGATATCAAGAGCTCGCTAAGCTCGTAGACAGATCTGTTTCTTACGATCCTTCCGAAGCAGTTCGTCTGGTTGTAGAAACAGGTAAAGCAAAATTTGATGAGATGGTAGAACTTCACGTTCGTCTGGGTGTTGACTCCCGTCACGCTGACCAGCAGGTTCGTGGTGCTGTAGTTCTCCCTCATGGTACAGGCCGTACAAAGCGCGTACTCGTTATCGCTAAGGGCCCGAAGGCTGATGAAGCTCAGGCTGCAGGCGCAGAGTATGTTGGTGCTGAAGAGTACATCGATAAGATCGCAAACGAGAACTGGTTCGACTTTGACGCTCTCATCGCTACTCCGGACATGATGCCTAAGCTCGGCCGTCTTGGTAAGGTTCTCGGCCCGAAGGGCTTGATGCCTACACCGAAGGCCGGTACAGTTACCATGGATGTAGCAAAAGCTGTTACAGACATCAAAGCCGGTAAGATCGAGTACCGTCTCGATAAGACAAACATCATCCACTGCCCGATCGGTAAGGTATCCTTTGGTCAGGAGAAGCTCGAAGAGAACTTCAAGACCATCATGGATGCGATCATCAAGGCTAAGCCTTCTGCCGCTAAGGGTCAGTATCTGAAGAACGTTTCCATCTGCTCTACGATGGGCCCGGGCATCCGCGTTAACGCTGCGAAGCTCTAATAGAACGTTCAGGGGGCGTATCCACTCCCTACTCGGAAAGCACTTTTCCGGGATGGATATCCTAACTTAATAAAATATCCACTGCTGAAGACAGCGGGAGAGCGATCGTAAACGTTAAGTCGTCCCGCCGAGGTGAGGAACCGTATTGAGTACTTGATACCCCTCGCGAAACAGCGTGGGGTA
>JAILHZ010000190.1 GCA_024695545.1 Clostridiales bacterium | reverse complement strand
GAACTGTGCAGATCTCGCCTTTTTCGAGCTGGAAGTTCAGTCCCTTCAGCACATGAACGATGTTCTCACCAATGCCATAATCTTTTTTCAAATCCTTTACTTCAACAAACATTTTCGTATATCCTTTCTGCTGTTTTTTCGCGTACTATACCCGGGAAGGTGTTTTTTCACCTTCACCTTCCCTTGTATAGCGCGTTTTTAACTGTTTCTTTCTTACTCTGTGATCTTCCAGGAAGCAGCTTCTTTTCGATCAAGAATGAACTGCTTATAGATGCCTTCTTCCTTCACAAGTTCGTCATGCGTACCATGCTGGGCGATTTTACCGTCATCGATGACGAAGATCTGATCTGCGTGACGCACGGTCTTCAAGCGGTGCGCAATCATGATGATCGTTTTTTCTCGTGTCAGTTCTTCGATCGCGGAAGTCAGTTCAGCTTCGTTCTCCGGGTCCACGTTCGCCGTTGCCTCATCGAGGATAATGATCGGTGAATCTTTAAGGATCGCCCGAGCAATCGAGATGCGCTGCTTTTCACCACCGGAAAGACTTGCACCGCCTTCACCGATCATTGTGTCATATCCGTCAGGGAGCATCATGATAAAATCATGGCAGCGTGCTTTTTTAGCGGCTGCAATCACTTCTTCCATACTCGCCTCGGGTTTTCCGAATCGGATGTTATTGGCGATCGTATCCTCAAACAGATAGACACGCTGGAAGACAAAACTGTAATTTCTCATAAGAGAGTCAAAACTGTAGTCCTTAACGTTTCTCCCGCCAAGTGTCACCGCTCCGTCCTGCACATCCCAGAAACGTGCCAGAAGATTACAAAGTGTGCTCTTTCCGCCTCCGGAAGGTCCGACGAATGCAGTCGTGGTCTTCTCCGGAATCTTCAGAGAAACATTGTCGATGATCTTCTTTTTCTCATAAGAGAATCCGATGTTCTTTACTTCGATCGTATGGTCATTCGGAGTAATATCTTCTCCGTCGATATCCATCGGCGGCATGTCCATAATCTCCTTAGCTTTAGTGACGGCAATATTGACGTTACGGATCAGGGCCGAGAAGATACCCATGATCTCCAGGCTGTCATAAACCATAAAGGCAGAGATCATCATCATGATGCAATAAAGGAGTGACATACTTCCATCAAAATAGAAGTGCAAAGATGCCACACACATCAGCACACCTGTGAGCTTCGTAGTCAGCCCCTGGAAGAATACTCCCGGCATGACCGCGAATTCCAGCTTTGTATCGGTCTTCACTTTCCCAGCAATCGAGCTCTCCAGTTTTCTTGCCGTCTTATCGGTCAGATTGAAGTTTTTAACTTCGGCAATTCCCTGTACATACTCGATAACGGCGGTAACGATCGCCTCATCGGCAGCATGCTTCAGAGGAGCAACGACTTTCGTGCTCTTCTGCATAACGGTATTCCACAGAACAAACACAATGATGCCTGCAAGAAGGATCAGACCAATTCTCCAGTCAAATGCAAAGACGAAAGCAGTGATCACAGCGGTAGTCAGAATGCCCTGAGATACGACCATGACGATTCTTGTGGCAATATCGGAAAGTCCTTCCATAACATTTGTAGTAACGTTTGTGATTGATCCGAGGCTGTTGTGATTAAAAAATCCCATCGGCAGATAACGAAGGTGCTCGGCAATCTCCATTCGCTTATGTGCACAGGAGTGATAACCCGCCTCTGTCTGCAGCATCGTGGTCTTCAAGCCAATCAGGATCTGTCCGACCACGGATACGATCATGATCCCCAGAGAAAGCAGTATCCTGTTATTTGTCATGTCATCTTCGATCACACCCTGAGCGAAAACAGCAACTGCAGAGATTCGAAGCGCGGCAAAAATCGCCTTGACAACGCTGAGTACGATGGCAAGATATAGTTTCTTACGATCTTCTTCATTACAAAAATCAAAGAATTTCTTCAGTGTAGAAAACATCTTACTCCACCTCCTTCGAAAGATTGTGGGCTTCCCACATTTTGCGGTAAAGCGGGCTTTCCGCGAGGAGTTCTTCCTGAGTACCACAGGCTTCCACTCTTCCTTCATTGATCAGGATAATGTTATCCGCAGATGCGATCGTAGAAAGACGGTGTGCAATTACTATCAGAGTTTTTCCCGCGACCAGTTTTGCTACGCTTCTCTGTACCAGCGCTTCGTTTTCCGGATCAGTATATGCTGTCGCCTCATCCAGTATTACGACAGGCGCGTCTTTCAGCATAGCTCTTGCAATCGAGATTCTCTGGCGTTCACCGCCGGAAAGATGGGATCCGGCGCCGCCGCAAACCGTACGGTAACCATGTTCGAGTTTCATGATGAAATCATGACAACCGCATTTTTTAGCAGCTTCAACCACCTGCTCATCCGTTGCGCCTGGGTTACCCATCCGGATATTCTCCATTACAGTTTCATCAAACAGATAGTTATCTTGAGAAACATAGGCGATGTTGCGGTTATATTCTTCCAGCGGAATCTTTCTGATATCAACTCCGCCGAGAAGGATCGCTCCTTCATCGACATCCCAAAAGGACGCAATAAGTTTTGCGATAGTGGACTTTCCTGATCCGGAAGGTCCGACCAGTGCATTAACCGTGCCTTCTTTGATCGTCAGGTTCACCCCATGAAGCACTTCTTCCTGCTTATAAGCGAAATGCACATTTTTCAGTTCAATGTCATTTCCATTCGGGATCTCTGTGCTCTTTTCAGGACGGACAAGTTCCGGTTTAACGATAATCGATGTCGCTTCACCGATGATGACCTGGCATTTTTTCAGATCATCAAGGTAATTGGCAATGATCAAAAATGGGGAAACTAGACCGAGCGCCAGGATAATCAGCATAAATGCATCACTTCCGGTGACCCATCCTTTGCTGTAAAACCATCCTGCAAACGGCACAAGTGACAGAAGCTGTGCCGGGAGCATGGTCATGGCAATATTCTGGAAGACATTACAGCGGCGCATCCACTCAATAAAACAATCAGCACCCTCTTTTGCTGCCGTTACGAACTTTGCGTAAGAAGTCTTTGCTTTACCGAAAGCCTTAATGACTTCAATACCGTTGATGTATTCAACTGCTGTATCATTCAAAGCTTTGGTCTTATCGATCGTGTTCTGGAAACTCTCGTTTGCTCCGATAAACTCGCAACAGAAGAAGATTGCACCGATCGGGAGCGAGAGCAACGAAAGCAGCGCCAGTTTCCAGTTGATGGAAAGCATATATCCGAATACCAGAATAGGAATCAGAAGATTCGAGGAGACTTCCGGAAGGATATGTGCCATGGTTGTTTCAACGGAATCGACACGTTCGATGATGATATTCTTGTAGGTTCCCGAAGACTGATCCAGAACATCACCCAATGGCATTTTCGACATATGCTTCGTGATTCTTCTTCGGATATTTCC
>JAILHZ010000103.1 GCA_024695545.1 Clostridiales bacterium | reverse complement strand
TGAGATCTGTCCGTCGTGCGGACAGGACCAGTCTGAAGAAGCGCCTGCGCCGGCGAATGATCCGGTGTTCCAGAGCGGAAAAGAAACGGTCCAAATGGTGCCACCGCCGATTCCGGCCCCGATGTTTGTAAATCAGACCCCCGCAATTACAAGAGGGGTAAATGAGGTGTTCGAGGTTGCAGGGTTTGTGTTTTCCATCCTGGCATTTCTCTGCCTGACCGGTATTCAGCTTGCAAAGTTTAAATATGGAAATGAATCTCACAGTATCGATGCCCTGAACCATGATCTGATCATGTATCCGGTGTGGTTTACAGGACTTCTCATTGGTACCGTATTTCTTGCGCTTGCCGCGATCTTTATGTGCATCTGTTTTGCGAAAAAGCACTTGACCGGGAGTGTTATCATCGCCGTCTTCCTGTGTGGGCTTTCCATCGGCCTTGCGGTGTTCAGTTTTACGAAACTGTCTGACCGTCAGGAAAGGTATTTCATTACAGGAAGCGCATACTGTGACTATATGGGTATCGATGCCGGAAAAGTGGAGACCTGATCTGACGTTTTTCCGTTCTCCATATTAAATCCACAAAACAGGCTTATAATGGAATCATGAAAAAGATTCTAGTAGTGGAAGATGAACCGGATATCAGAGAACTCCTCGCAAGTTACCTTCGTAATGAGGGTTATGATGTCGCCGCAGCAGAAGATGGTGTTGCGGCGCTGTCGTGCTTTTCCGAAGACAAATTCGATCTGGTCATCCTCGATATCATGATCCCGAAGATCGACGGATACGGTGTATGTGAGGTCATCAAGAAGCAGTCGGATGTACCTGTTCTTATGCTGTCTGCGCTCGGGGAAGAGAAGGATCTGATCAGGGGCTACGATTCTCTGGCGGATGACTACATGACGAAGCCGTTTTCCATGCCCGTTCTTCTTCGCAAAGTGAGTGCGATCTTAAGAAGAAATGATGCGCCTTCCGACGTAGAAAAATCCGCATCTTCTGTAGTCTGCGGTGAGCTGACGCTCATCCCCGATCGTATGGAAGTTCTGGTGTCCGGAAAGAGCGTGGAAGTGACCTCCCGCGAGTTCGATATCCTGCTGACTCTGGCAAAACATCCGGGCCGGATCTTTACCCGCGAAATGCTCCTCGACATGCTCTGGGATTACAACTCTTTTGTTGACGAGAGGATCGTCGACAGTCACATCAAAAACCTCCGCCACAAACTGGGCGGCGACTATATCGAGACTGTGCGCGGAAGGGGGTACCGGATTGGCAGGTAACAGCGAAAAGAAACATTCCGGCATCCTTCATGCGATCCGTTCCCATCTGTCCGTGAAAGTGTTTCTCATCACATTCCTGGTGCAGATCATTTTCGGTGCCCTGATCATCGGAGTACTGTACTATTCCACGCCGAGAAGTTATAACACGGCCAAACAGGACAGCGTGGATAGTGATTTCCAGAATCTTCTCGAGACGATGGGAAGAACAGAATACGAAAACGCGGGCCCGGTCGTGGATGCATTTGTCAAGGAGACCGGGGCCGATATCGTGATCTATAATGTCAGTGCGTCGACGGATGGAAAGCCGCTCCTTACCGCCCTTAATTCCGTATATGCGATACGGACTTACGAAGAGTTCGACAAGCTCATGGCGCAGCATGAGAACTCCTACTATTTCAACAACTTCGGCACATTCCGTTTCCAGAATAACGGACCGATATACCGGCTGGAATACTATTACTTCGTAGATCAGGGAAATACGATGACGACGGCAATACAAAAGAGCCTGCCGGTCATCATCGTGGCGATCGTAGTCGTTTCACTTCTGTGCGCGTACATCTACACAGTGCTTTTTGCAAAGCCGATCAAGAAATTGAGTACGGTCTCGCGCTCGATGGCGGAGCTGGATTTTTCGAAGAAATCTTCTTCGAAAAGAGTCGATGAGATCGGTGATCTTTCCAGAGATCTCGACAGTATGTCCTCGCAGCTCGATGAGAAGATCACGGAGCTGAAAAAGCGGACGGTCGAGCTGGAAGAAGAGATCAAAAGAGTCAATGAACTTGAGAGCCAGAAGGATATGTTTTTCTCTGCGGCATCGCACGAGCTGAAGACGCCCGTGACAGTCCTTGAGGGGCAGATCCGCGGCATGATCGACGGTATCGGACCGTACTCGGATCACGATGAATATCTGCCGCGCGCACTTGGCACGGTGAAGCGGATGGAGAGCCTCATTAACGAGATCCTGACGGCTTCGCGCATGCAGTCGGGAAAAGAGATCGTGATCACGAAAACAGATATGGCGCAGCTCCTTGAAGAGAAGATGGAAGAGTGCGAAGAACTCTTCGAGTCGAGAGGCCTGAAGATGGAGCTGAACATCGAAAAAGACCTGTTCTTCGAAGGTAATAAGGAACTGACTTCGCTTGCGGTCGGAGCATTCTTAAGTAATGCGGCTTTCTATTCCGGCGAAGGTGCCGTGGTCGAGGTCGACGGAGAAAAGGGCGAAGGAGTGCTTTGCGAAAAGGCGGAGGAGGCTTCCGGGAAAGTGGTTCGTGTGCTCATAAGAAATACCGGCGCACATATCGGGGAAGAAGATCTTGCGCATCTTTTCGAACCGTTTTACAGGACAGACAAATCAAGAAGCAGAAGAAGCGGAGGATCCGGGCTCGGCCTTTATCTGGCGAAACTGATCCTCGAAAAACAGGGTGGAGCGTGCCGCATGGAAAACAGCGGGGACGATGTGCTGGCGACGATCGAGCTTCCGGCTTCCGGTGCAGCTTCAGCAGAGAATACGGAGGGGTAAGATGAAGGATCTGGATCTTCACGGAATCACATTTATGCGTCCGGTAAGAGAGGGTACGGATGAGTGGTACTACGCGATGGACTACGATAACGGAGATCTTTTTGAAGCCCAGGAGATCTACGAATATCAGAACGGACATCTGGTCGACGGGAATCATCTTCTCCTGATCCACTACTCGGACGGGGAAGTGATCGAACCTGTGTCTTCACGGAAAAACATGGCGATTGGAGAGCCCGTTTATTTCGATCAGAAGATCTCCTTTGTAATGGTAGACTTCGATGAACGCGAGATCCGAATCCATCAGTTTGATTGCGTAAAAAGAGAAGTGAAGGGACTCGCTGTTTTTCCGCTGTCAGTGGTGGATGACTGCTTTAATCTCCGGCTTTTCGAGCATCCGCTGACGCTTTCGCGCCAGCCGAACAATGGTACACTGGAACTGATCTGGCCAAAGAAAAAGACGATTAGAATCGGGGAGAAAGAGAGCTTCTTTTACCGCGAGAATGAGCGGCTCTACTTTAATACCTGGTACGAAGATCCGGAGTTCCGGGAAGAGACGGTCGTACGTGATGCGAGAACCGGGAAGGTAATCGAGACACTCCCCGGCGACATACACATCATGCCGAACGGCGAACTGTGGCATCTTCACTGATGCCGTCTTCATCTTTGTATCCGTGATGCCGGATCTCATCTCCACATAAAATCCACATAAGATTCCTTAGCCATTCTTATTGCATGTTTATCATGAGGATCAACAAAGCAAAAAGGATGGTTTTCTATTATGAAAAAGACAATAAAAGCAGTGGCTGTAGTTCTCAGCGTAATGGCGGTCGCGCAGTGCTTTTGCGGATGCGGGAAAAAGACGGAAGGAGCGACAACTGTTTCTTCCTCTTCTTCCTCTTCCGAGGCCGGGCAGGTCGCGGGTGTGAGCCAGGAGAGCAAGTCGGCTTCAATTAATAATCTGGTGAATCACATGACGGAAAACGAGCTTTCTAAGGTGACGGAGGGCCCGCTTACCGTGCTCGATGAACCTTGGAACAAACAGAAGGAAGAAGACGGTATTTTGAAGGATTATCAGGACGGCGTCTATTTCGAGATCTGGGAAAAAGAAGATATGCTCCGCGATATCGAGGAGAACCCGGAAGCCTATGCGGGATGGACGGATGAGGAGATGGAAGAATACAAAGAGATGTTTGTCCCTTATATCCGAGGGTATGTTGTCGACGGGCGCCATTACGGGACGATGATCTCAGGTCCTTTGAAAGAGGAAGATGGTATTGGATGGTACTCGGTTTTGGAAGGGGATACCCTGACTACCAAAGAGATCAAGGACCTTCAGGAACTGAAAGATAAACTTCCGGCGATCCTGGAAGAATACCGGAAGGATGAATATAAGTATTTCTATTTCGGGAAGGATATCGATGAAGAAATGTGGGCGAAGGACATCATCCGGATATTCGAAGCAAAGCAGGATAAGTCGTATAAGATTCTCCCTTTCGGAATATCGGAGAAGATTGCTGATGAGAAAATGCTGAACATGGGAAATCAGGAAGAGGATCTGGCCTGGGAACTCGACAAGGACGCGGTCGAAGCGATCAAGGATCAGGTCGTCGAGTATACATTTTATGACGAGGAACTGAACCGGAGTTTTGTAGTTCATGTCGCTCTTCCTTTCGGTTACGACCAGACAAAGACTTATCCGGCGATTGTTCTGACGGATGCGGTATGGCGGTTTAACGATACGGCGAAGCTGCTTTCAGAGATGAAAGCAGGACGTGCGGAGCCGCAGATCGTGATCTCCATCGGACAGGATTATTCGATCTGCAATTCCGATAACGTCGCGCGCGCGGCGGTATTCTGCAACGGCAAGGATAAGTTCCTCGATTTCATCACGGATAACCTTATGCCGTACCTTGGTGAAAAGTATGCGATCGACAATGAAAACTCGACACTCTTCGGTCATTCTCTCGGCGGTGTTTTTACCCACTATGCGCTCTTTAATTCCGACCGCTATGAAAACCAGCCTTTCGGGAAATACATCATCGGAAGTCCGGCCTTCTGGTCACCGTATTCCCGAGAGATGAGCGACTACGCAGAGCAGGCGAAAGACTACGGATATTTCGACAGAAACCGGACGATGGGAAAGAGTGCTTTTATCACGGCGGGATCGGACGAAGATGAGGATTATCAGGAGTACTTCCAGGATGGCGATTCCACGACGGAGAGCATCGCACATCTGGCCGAACGGATCAACGCCCACTGTTCTGAGGGGCAGCCGATGGCGCAGGCGAAGCTCTATAAGAGCCACCATTATCAGTACATCCCGGAGATGCTTGTCGAGTACGCGGACGGGAAGACGGGAGCGTGAATGACACTGTTCGCAGTATGTTCGTCGGACGGGTGCTTTTCGCGAACAATATGCGAAAAAAACACTAAAAAGTGCAAAATGCGTCTGGGTTCGCTATATGTTCGTAAAATGAAGTGTAATTACGAACAGATGACGAACAGAAAAAGAGAAGAGGCTGCCTCTCAGGAGACAGCCTCTTTGGCGTTTTGCTATGAATGTTTCGTTTACGGGTGCTTTTTGAAAAGCACTTGTCTTTATTCTGCGATCAGCATCTGGTAAGGTTCGATTTTCTTAACTCTTCTTGCCTGCAGTACGGCAAAGACGAAGGAGAGAATGATCATGGATGCACCTACGATGATGACACCCGGGATCGGGATACTGAAGGTGCACTTCATGAGACCGAAGCTGATCATGATGAACTGCATATAAGGGTTCGCTCCAAAGTAGGAGGCCACGGAGAAGACAATGACCGAAAGGATAATGGTCGGCATGAACGAGCCTGCAGTCTGAAGGATCAGGGACTTCGATGTGTAGCCGATGGCCTTGTAGATACCGTAGTCTTTTCTCTTGCTGAAGACCAGAGAACGGATCAGCAGGAAGAGTACCAGGAGGATGACCAGTGCGGAGATGATGCTGACCATCACGAGCATCAGGGTCGCGATTCCCTTGAAGGTGATCAGAGCGGCTTCGACGGACTTCACCATATTCGTGCGGGCGACCATTTTCTCGCCGAACTTCGCTTCACAGGCATCCAGGATCGTATCGATCTGCTCATCGGTTTCGGTATCAAAGAAGAAACAGGTGGGCATCGATTCCAGATCGAGGATATGCGCTGCGGCCGCTTCCGACATGATGGCTTCATGACCATCGTTATTCAGGCTCTGGATGAATCCTGTAATCAGGTAAGTATGCTCTCTGCCGCCCAGATTGAGTGTGATCTCATCACCGATCTTATACCCGTTCTGCTTGGCAAATTTACCGCTGACATTGACCTCGTTTTCGTGCTGGGCAAGTCTTCCCTTGTAGCAGACATCCTTAGTGGCCTTCTGGGTCGTATCCTCATACACCATCAGGTACAAAGAATCTTCCTGTCCGACATAGATCGAATCTTCATGGTATCTGCGGAGATTGCTGATACCTTCCTGAGCGGAAAGGAACTCGTATCCTTCTTCCCAGGTGTCCTTGTCAAAAGCGACAATGCCATCTGTTTTTTCCGGAAGCAGCAGACTAAGATTCGGGTTTCTGTTAAAGTTCTCGAACATCAGAAGTGCAATGACACAGAGGAAAACCATAAATCCGGTAACAAAGAATGTGATAATGTTCTGTCTCTTATTGTGCAGCATTGTCTTCAGGGAGAGGCTGGCATCAAGACCGAAAACGGACTTGTCGAGCTTAATGTGGTTGGCTTTGAAGTTATGGCTTTCCACACCTTCACGAAGAGCAACGATCGGCTCGATCTTCTTGATTCTGCGAAGTGAAAGAAGTGTGACCAGTACTGTAAGAAGTACGATGGTAACAAAGGCTGCGATCGTGGCGATCAGGCTGAAAGATACACTGTACGGAATACCCATCTGCGCAATGACTACGGAAGAGATCGTCGGAGCCGCCAGATAAGAGAGTGCAATACCGATAACAGAAGCGATCAGAGCCAGAGTCAGGAACATCATCAGGAGAGATCCCTTGATGTTGCGGCTGGTGTAGCCGATGGCCTTCAGAGCACCGATGGTCTTCATGTTCTCCTTAACATAGTTGCCGATGCTGTTGACGATCATGAGGATGATGACTACAAGGACAAGCATGGTTACGGCGAGAAAAGAACCTGCGATGATCAGTGACATAAATGTACGGGAGCCGAGGTACATGGAGACCGGCTGCAGCGAAACATTCGCCAGAGGATCATCCGTCTTCAGCTGATTGAGTACACGGATACGGAACTCTCCCATCTTGACATCGTCCTTCAGTTCAAAAACGACGAAAGAAGATTCACCGGCTTTGCCGATCTTAGTGAGCATTTTCTCATATACATCATCAGAGACACAGACCTCAAAGAGTCCGCTGTTATTGCATCCGCCATAAACGGTGTTGAGGAAGCCCTTGACTTTCAGGTCATAGCTCACTCCGGAGATAGAGATATGATAGTCATCTCCTACGTGCATCCCGCCCGATGTCTTAAACTGATACGGAAGGTAGATATAATCACCGCTGATGGAAGCATCTTCTTCAGCGATCTCGGTGCGGGCCATGGTCTTGGCCAGCATAGAATCCTTGCGGCAGACTTTCACGGAATTCTCCATCTCGGAAGATCCGAACGGCAGGGGTAAAAGAGGATAATACAGTGCTTTTTCCTGCTCGTATTTTTCTGCGCCCAGAAGAAGATCTGAAAGATAAGCATCATCAACTTTGAGAGTTTCACTTGAGACGTACATCATTCCGTCTCCGCCATCGAGGCGCTCGGCTTCTTTTTGCGCGGTCGGATAGGTATCGGTAAAGAGGATCATGGCCAGGGACATGAGCATCGAAGCCAGGAGCATCAGACAGAAAATACCGATAGAACTTCCCTTATTCTTACGAAAGTGGGATTTCGCGAGCATTTTTTCTTTTGTCATGGTTACCACCCCATTCCGCCTAAGAAGTCACGAAGCTTCAGGTGACGCTCCTTGTCGCCGGAAACATACTTCCCGAGGTCACATTCACCTGCGATCTCACCGTCTTTGACGTAGAGGATGCGGTTGCCGCGACGGGCGGATGTGATATCGTGGGTAACCATTACGATGGACTGTCCGTTATCATTTGCTTTTGTAAGAACGTCGAGGACATCCTTACCGGTTGTCGAGTTCAGGGCTCCGGTCGGCTCATCGGCGAACACGAGTTTCGGCTCGTTGATCAGAGCTCTTGCGATACCGACACGCTGGGCTTCACCGCCACTGAGCTGTGTCGGGAATTTGTTCCAGAGATTCTCATCGATATCGACAGACTTCAGAACATCTCTTGCTTTCGTGCCTGCCGCCTTCTTATTCTTCTCAACAAGAAGTGCCGCTGCGAGAACGTTATCGAGAACACTCATGGAGTCAACGAGGTAGGTCTGCTGGAAGACAAATCCGCAGTTCTTTCTTCTGAAAAGAGCGAGGTCATCCGGTGTTCCCTTGGTGATGTTCTTTCCTGCGAAAGTAACTTCACCGAGTGTCGGCTTGTCCATGCCGGACAGGGCGTAAAGAAGAGTGGATTTACCGGCGCCACTGGCACCCATAATTACGGTAAAATCACCTTCATAGATCGAAAGGTCGATGTTGCGGAGCACGTGCTGCTGCACACCGCCGTTAGAAAAAGTCTTGCAAAGTTTCTGTGTTTTAATAATCTCATTCATAGCGTTTCTTGCCTCCTTATGGCACTATCTTACTTTTTCAAGTCTTAACTGCCTTTAAGGAACTCTTAAATCTTTCTTAATTCTCGAAAAGCACTGAAACTCCAGCGTCAGACCGTGCGGATCAGGAAAAGCACCTGAAGGCCCGGCTCTTCATTGGTGATCAGAATATCTCCGTCCATCTCCTTCAGAAAGTACGATGCCAGATACAGACCGATGCCGGCGCCGTCCTTGCCTTCGCTGTTTTTACCGCGCTTATACTTTTCTTTTAATACGGCAACTTCCTCATCGGTTACGCCCGGGCCGAAGTCACGGACAGAAATCTTCAGATATTCGCCCTCGAGCTTCGCGTCCACTTCGATCTTCGTGTCCGCGTACTTATAAGAATTAATGAATACATTATCGAAGGCCTGCTGAAGGCGGAGCTTGTCAGTGAAGACTTTGCATTCCGGGATCGTAAAAACACCTGCGCGCTTTAAGTAGTCGGCGTGAAGGATCGCATCTTTGACGGTGGACGAGTCATTTTCGCGCGGACTGACAGTGATCTCCGTCGCTTCGTGTACGCTCGACTGGAAGAGGTTATCGACCAGCACGGTGAGCTCGTCAGCCTTGAAGTTGATGAGGTTGAAGCGTTCTTTCACTTTCTCGTCTTTCGCGAGTTCATATCCGAATTCGGATGCAGACTTAATTGAGGCGACCGGTGTCTTAATGTCGTGTGAGAGCTTCGCGACCATTTCCTTCTTCGCGTCGTTTGCGGCTTTCTCCGCGGCGCGGGACTTCTTGATCTCGGATCTCATGATATCGAATGCCTCGGTAAAAGCACCGAACGTGTGCTTCTTGTCCATCGGGAGCGGGATGTCGAGGTTGCCGCCGGCGACGCGCTCGGCAAATCCGGACAGCTCGTCAAACGGCTTTACAATCGTCTTTTTCAGGTAGATCACGTATGCGATGATGATCGCTGCCTGTACGGCGGAAATGACAAGGATCGTGACGGTGATCGCCCGCTGGTTCTTCTCGATCCGATCCTGCGTGTCATTATGGAAAAGCACTTTTCCAACGACTTTATCTCCCTGCTTTATGTCGAGGATCGTGTCGTTGTTTTTGACGGCCTCGTTGACGCTGGTGGAGATATCTTCCGCATTCTTATAAAGAAGTTTCCCGTCCATGCCGATGAGAGAATAGTTACGGGAAGTGAGGTATTTGTCGGTCTGACCGAAGTTTTCCTCGATGACCTTGATGCAGTCGTTGATCGCGACGGTGTCCTGCTCAATATCCCTCGAACGGTAAAGGAGAATACCGGCGATCACGCCTTCGATGACAAAGGTCAGTATGATGAAGATAAGAAATCTTTTCTTCCTCATTTGCCGGCCCCCGTGACGTACTTATATCCCTCTTTCCAGACGGTCTCGATACGCTGCGGTTTCTTTGGATCTTCCTCGATCGCCTCTCTGAGTTTTCGGATATGTACATTCAGCGTGCCGTCGGACGTGAACTTGTCTTTCCACACGTTATCGAAAAGCTCCGCCTTCGTGATCAGACGGTTCGGGTTTTCCACGAGGTAGAGAAGAAGAGAGAACTCCATGCTGGTGAGCTTCTTCGGCTCGTCATTGACGGTGATGGTCTTGTTTTTCTTATCGATCGAGAGTGCGCCGTCTTCGAAGGTGTCGGATGTTTCTTTTTCTTTCATGGTGCCGAAGCGGCGGAGCATGACCTTTACCTTTGCCAGAAGAACGCCCAGCGAATACGGCTTCTCGACATAATCGTCGCCGCCGATATTGAGCGCGATGATCTTATCGTCATCGGTATTTCTTGCAGAAACGAAAAGGATCGGGAGATTCATTGTGGAGCGGATGTGCTTACAGAGCTCGAATCCGGAACCGTCCCCGAGGTTGATGTCCAGAAGGATCAATGAGGTATCATCCTCATCGAAAAAGGAAAGCGCGTCCGCCTTACTGTAGACGGCCTTCGTTTTGACATCAAACATATTGAAATACTCGCAGGTATTATCGGCGAGCACCTGCTCATCATCGATGATCAGACAATCGTAGTGCATACATTCATCCCCGGATCCTATATAGAATACAGAAGTATTGTATCATACTCGCCAAGCCCGCCGCGCAGGTGCTTTTTGCGAGGAGTAGGACAAAATCGGAAAACACGAAAAGTAGATGATGCACTTATTTTTTGCAACGGGAAAAGCACTGGTAGCGTCTTTTATGTGTAATCGAAAAACGAAAAGAGAGGAAATACCGATGAAAACGAGAAAGATAATGACTTTACTGCTGACCGCTTCGATGATGATGTCGATGGCGACGGGATGCGGAAAGAAAACGGCGAAGAAAGCAGCGAATAACAATCTGACGATGAACGTGCTGACAGAGAAAAGAGAGAACGGGCAGGAAGCGATCTTTGAACTCGTTCAGAAGCCGATCACGAGCTCTTCGTACGAGCCGGCAAAAGAAGATGAAGAGAACAAAAAAGCATATGCGAAGTTCATTTTCGAGCTGATGAAGAACTGCTTAGAAGAGGCGGACGGGAAGAACGTCATGATCTCTCCGGATTCGATCTTCTTTGCACTGTCGATGACGGCGGCGGGCGCGAACGGAGACACTCTGAATCAGATGATGAACACAATGGTGCCGGGAAGAGATACCGTGGAAGCTTTCGGGTATTCCGTGAAGCGCATGAATTCTCTGAAGAATGATTCCCTGAAGATCGCCAATTCTCTCTGGATCAACGAGGGAAGAAGCCAGAGCGTATATGATGATTATCTCGAATACGTAAAGAAGAATTACGAGGCAGGAGTGGATGTGCTTCCGTTTGATGCGGGCACAGCGGATAAGATCAACGAATGGGTCAGCAAGAAGACGGACGGCAGGATCAGTAAACTGCTCGAAGATGTCGACTCAACAAGCCTCATGGTGCTCGTCAATGCGATCACTTTCGACGGGCAGTGGGCGGAACGGTACGAAGACTATCAGGTAGCGGAAGGTGAATTCACGACCGCGTCCGGTGAGAAGCAGAAAGTAACGATGCTCAGCGGCAGTGAGGGAGTGTACTTCTGCAGCACGAAGGCTGAAGGTTTCACAAAGGATTATGACGACGGGAAATACACATTCCTGACGATCCTTCCGAAAGATGAGAATGTCGATATCAACGAGTTCATGGCAAACTTTACTTCAGAGGATTACTGGGAGTTCTGGGAGAGCTGCTCTCATGAGTATTCAGTAAACACACTTATGCCGGAGTTTAAGAGCGAGTATGATATCGAGCTTCCGAAGATCCTCGAGAGAATGGGCATGAAGAATGCATTCAGCCCGGCAGAGGCAGACTTTACGAATATGTGCAAATCCAATGCCTATATCTCCAATGTCATTCATAAGACATTCATCGAGGTAGACCGTGCCGGCACGAAGGCCGCTGCAGCAACTGCTGTAGTCATGACCGAGAGCTGCGTGATGGAACCGGAAGAAGTGAAGAAAGTATACTGCGACCGTCCGTATGCATATGCGATCGTCGATCGGGACACAGGACTTCCGGTATTCCTGGGAACTGTCGAGAACGTATAAAATTCTCAAGGAACAGTCAGTCCGGATACATGGATTTATCAATTCCGGCGGAATACACGTCCCTCCCGGAAAAACCCGAAATTCAGTCGGGTAGGTAGCTTCAATATGTGCTCATTATACCACGCATGTCAGGATGGAGTATAATAGGGGACGGAAAGGAGCAATGACGCTTATGCCGAGTTTCATGAAAGATGCCATCAAGAAGACATTTGTGGACCTTCTCGAGGAGCTTCCGATGTCCTCTATCACGGTCAAGATGATCGTCGAGAAGTGCGGCATCAACAGGAATTCTTTCTATTACTACTATCAGGATCTGCCGTCCCTGGTCGAGGAGATGATCAAGGACGATGCCGACAGTATCATTACCAAGTACGATACGATCGACTCGATCGAGACTGCGCTCCGCGTAGCGGTTTCATTCTGTGAGCAGAAGCGCCGTGCGATCCTGCACATCTATAACTCCGTCAGCCGCGATGTCTTCGAGATGTACCTGTGGAAGGTATGTGACTACGTCGTTACTACCTATGCAAAAACACTATTCCGCGATGTGAAGATCGCGCCGTCCGATGCGGAGATCATCCTCCGCTTCTACCGTTGTGAATGCTTCGGTCTTACGATCGAGTGGCTCAACCAGAAGATGGAGACGAACGTTGAAGAGCATATCATCCGCTTCTGCCAGCTCTATAAGGGCATGGCCGAGGAGATGATCAGAAGAGCCGCGGAGAATCCGTAAAACAAATTTTTAGACATATTCAGCCCCGTGTCTGAATTTTAGGCACGGGGCTTTTTTCTGTCCGTTTCGCCTGAAGCGGGCGCGCCGTATCCTGTTACCAGATGATAAATAAGACTGCTATTTGGAGGTGACATGTGATGAATATGAGACGAATTGCACCGATGCGGATCGCGAAATCCGGATATGTGGTCATGTCCCTGATCTTCTGTCTCCTGGGCATCGGATTCATTCTTCACGCAGATATCGGCACGAAACTTATGGGTACACTCCTCGGGATCGCGATGATCGTTTTCGGTATCGTCAAGATCATCGGATATTTCTCGAAAGACCTTTTCCGACTGGCTTTCCAGTACGACCTGGAGTTCGGTTCCATCCTTGCGGTCCTGGGTATCGCGGTGCTGGTGCACCCGCTTCACGCTGTAAGCCTGATCCTGATCGCCATGGGCGTTCTCATCATGGCAGATGCTTTTTTCAAACTGCGTATCGCAAAGGATGCGAAAGTATTCGGAATCCGTGACTGGTGGTTCATCTTCGGAACGGCAGTCGTGACAGGTATCTTCGGCCTCCTGCTGATGTTCCGTCCGGGATCCTCGGCGGAAGTGCTGGTAACTTTCCTCGGCATCGCGCTGGTCCTCGAAGGGATCCTGAATCTTGCGGTCGCGATCTGTACCGTAAAAATCATCAAGAACCAGTACCCCGATCATATCGATCCGGAATACGACGATATATCTTGGAAGGGAGATAGAAAATGAGTTTTTCTAAGGCCGTAGTCAAAAACAGAGTCTTGATCCTGATCATTACTTTTCTGCTTCTGATCCCGTC
>JAILHZ010000090.1 GCA_024695545.1 Clostridiales bacterium | reverse complement strand
GAATTCCGAACAAATGTGACAGGCCTGTGGTGTCGGGCTTTCGATGCTTGAAAAGCACTTGTCCTTACGTTACTATTCTATTATCAGATGGCAATTAATACGGATGGAGGATTGCACTTCGTGGCATCGAAAAACAAACTTTCCACCAAGATCATTTTGATGGTAGAGGGGATCATCCTGATCTCCAGTATCCTTTTCTGTACTGTCTCCGTGGTTAGATCGAGAAATGCGATCCGAAGATCCATCCAGCAGCGTATGCTGGATATCGCGAACTGTGCGTCCGGCTCGGTCAAGGGCGACGTTCTTAAGACCATCAACGAGACCAATATCGGAAGTCCCGAATATAAAGATATCTACGATAAGCTCACCGTTTTCCGCGACAATGTTGAACTCGAATATGTTTACAGCCTGAGAGAAGCGGACGACGGATCTTTCTACTTCATCATGGACACGGACCCGGTCAGCGCCGCAGCATACGGCGATGAGGCGGAGTACACGGAGGCGCTCGCGAAGGCGGGAAAAGGTAAGGCGGCCGTCGACGAGAAGCCGTACACTGACCAGTGGGGCGAGTTCTACAGTGCTTACAGCCCGGTCCTTGATTCGGACGGAAATGTTGCCGGAATCATCGTAACCGACTTTTCCGCCGACTGGTTTGACGGACAGCTCGAGAACCAGACGAAGTCGACCATTCTCGGATATATCGTGATCCTCGTCTTTACACAGCTTGTCGCCGCGCTTCTGTCACTTCTCATCATCAGACCTTTCGTGCATCAGCAGGGAAAACTCCTCGAAGAGAAAGTCCGTGCGGAGAGTGCCAACCAGGCCAAGAGTGACTTCCTGGCAAATATGTCGCATGAGATCCGGACACCGATCAATGCCGTCCTCGGCATGAACGAGATGATCATCCGCGAGAAGCAGCGTGCACTTGAGCTTCCGAAGGACGATACGCAGGGCACGAGGGATGCGCTATCGAATATCGGCGTGTATGCGCTCGACGTCAAGAGTGCCGGAAATAACCTTCTCGCGATCGTCAACGATGTTCTGGATTTCTCGAAGATCGAGGCCGGACGGATCGACATCCAGGAGGCTCCGTATCAGCTGAGCTCCGTACTGAATGACCTTAACAACATGATCCTTTTCAAGGCGCAGGACCGCGCGCTGGGCTTCTCCATCGAAGTCGATCCGAAGATCCCTGACGGCCTGAACGGCGATGAGGTGCGTATCCGTCAGATCCTCACAAACCTTTTGAACAATGCCGTGAAGTATACCGAAAGAGGCTTTATCAAGCTTACGCTCAATGGCGAAAGACATGACGGAAAGATCGATCTTATTGCTTCTGTGCAGGACACGGGTATCGGCATCAAGAAAGAAGATCTCGACAAGCTTTTCAACCGCTTTGAGCGCCTCGAGATGGAGCATAACAGCACGGTCGAGGGAACGGGCCTCGGCCTCGTTATTACCAAGCGCCTCCTCGACATGATGAACGGCACCATCGAGGTCGAGAGTGAGTACGGCAAGGGCTCCACGTTCACAGTGAAGATTCCGCAGGAGGTCGTCAACGACATCCCGGTCGGTGATTTTCAGGCGAGATTTGAAGCGAATATGCTCGAAGCAGGTCCGTACCGCGAGTCGTTCCGTGCGCCGGGAGCACGTATCCTGATCGTTGACGACACGAAGATCAACCTGACTGTAGTGGTCAATCTCCTGAAGAATACGAAGATGAAGATCGACACGACGACATCCGGCATGGAGGCCGTCGAGATGGCAGATAAGACGAAGTACGACCTGATCCTGATGGACCAGCGCATGCCGGAGATGGACGGCACCGAGGCCCTGCACAGCATCCGTGCAACGGACGGCGGTGCCAGCCGCGATGTGCCTGTGATCTGCCTGACTGCGGACGCCGTTATCGGCGCGCGAGAGCGCTACATGGCCGAAGGTTTCTCGGACTACATCAGCAAGCCGATCGACAGTACGGCGCTCGAGAAGCTTCTGATCCGCCACCTGCCGGAGGATAAGGTCCGCAAGGTCCGCGAGGCAGTGATCGCGGAAGATCCTTCTTCGGCGACGGAAAAAGCACTTGAGCCCGACAATGTGGATCCTTCTGCCATCCTTCACGACGCGGGGATCGAGACGAAGACGGGACTTTCCTACTGCCAGAATGACGAGACGTTCTACCGCACGATCCTGGCCGAGTATGCACATGAGAAAGAAGAGAAGGCCGCGCGCCTCAACAGGAACTTCGAGGAAGAGAACTGGCACGATTACGCAATCGACGCGCACTCCCTGAAGAGTACGAGTAAGACGATCGGCGCCATGGAGCTCTCCACGAAAGCCGCGCGCATGGAAAAGGCGGCGAACGAGGGGAATGCCGAGTTGATCCGCGCGGGTCACGATAAGATGATGGAAGAATATGACTTCGTCGCAAAGGCGATCGTTTCCGTACTTCCGAATGACGTTGATGCAGAGGGCGGCAGCGATGTTCTCGAGTTCTCGCCGGTGGAGGATGACGTCATGGAATTCCTGCCGGACAGCGAAGACAGGACGGATACGTAAAGCAGATACATAAGCGGATGAATAGGTAGCTACATAAGCGGTTACGTAAAACGGAAACACAAAAAGAAAAGGATAATTCGGAGTTTTCACAGTATATATACGCGCGGGGACAGGTGTATAATACAAGATAACAGGCTTCTGTGATTTACAGCTTCGGCTGTATGGGGGGTTCTTTCGCAGAAGTTTACGAGGAGAAAAAAGCCGGAGGATGTTGAAGCTACTTTATCCGGCCGAACATGGGGAAATGTGTGACAAAAACATCAAGGTCTGCCTGGTGGGCTCATCGGGCGGGCATCTGAATCATCTTTACATGCTGAAGCCGTTCTGGGAAGGCAAGGACCGCTTCTGGGCAACCTTTGACAAGGAGGACTCCAGAAGTCTTCTGCAGGGTGAGAAGATCTATCCTGTATATTTCCCGTCGAACCGCAGTCTAAAAGCACTTATCATCAATACTTTCCGTGCTGTTAAGATCCTGAGAAAAGAGAAGCCTGATGTGATCATTTCCGCAGGTGCGGCACCGGCTGTTCCCTTTTTCTATATCGGCAAACTGATGCACAAGAAGCTCATCTACATCGAGCCTTTTGACCGCGTCCATACCCGATCCCTGACCGGCCGGCTCTGCTACCGGAAGGCGGATGTTTTTATCGTTCAGTGGGAGCAGATGAAGGAATTCTATCCAAAAGCAGTCTGTCTGGGGAGTATTTTCTGAGTATGATCTTCGTTACTGTCGGAACACATGAACAGCCGTTTAACCGCCTCGTCGAGTACATGGACAGGTGGGCGGGATCCCATGATGAAGAGGTCTTCATCCAGACGGGGTATACGAAGTATGCTCCGAAGAACTGCCGCTACGCAAGCTTCATAAGCCGCGACGAAATGGTCAGGTACATCCGCAGCGCCCGCATCGTAGTCACACACGGCGGTCCGTGCTGCTATACGGATGTCCTGAAAGAAGGTAAGATCCCGGTCGTGGTTCCACGCTCGAAGGCCTTCGGCGAGCAGATCGACGATCATCAGATCGAGATCGGCCGCGAATACAGACGCCACTATGGCAACATTGTTCTGGTCGAAGATATTGATCGGCTCGGCGATGCGATCGGGCGTTATGACGAACTGATAAAGGACCGGGACGTTTCTGCCGGCATTTCCCATAACGAAGCATTCTGCGCAGATTTCAGCAGGACCGTAGATCAGCTTTTTGAAACTGAGGAGACGACATGGCGGGCGAAACGTATCTATCCATAGTCGTACCTGTTTACAACGCGGAGAAATATCTTCCCGAGTGCATGGACTCGCTTCTTTCCACTTCCGGAATTGAAAAGACGGAGATCCTTCTGATCGACGACGGCTCGACCGACGGCTCCGGGAAGATCGCGGACAGCTGCGCGAAAAGCACCGGTACCTATCGCGAAGATGCGGATGCTACAGCCGCGGAGCGCCCGGTAATACGCGTGATCCACAAGGAAAACGAAGGTCCTTCTGCGACGAGAAATCTCGGCATGAAAGAAGCCCGCGGTGAGTACATCTTCTTTTGCGATGCAGATGACATGGTCGAACCGGTGCTTTTCGAAAAGATCATTTCCATGAGTGAAACATCTGAGGATGACATGTTCCTGTGGGACAGTGAAATCGTCTACGACCTCAAGGATCTTATGGCGCATAAGGATCCTGAATACTTCGCGCACTACGGGCTTCCGAAAGTCGAGAAGACGTATTCCGGAAAAGAGATCATGGAGATCCTGATCCGGGAGGGAAAGGGCTTCATCGCGACGGTGTGGCTGTCCGCGTATAGAAGAGATTTCCTTCTTTCGAATGAACTCTTTTTCGAAACAGGGCTGATCTACGAAGACGAACTGTGGGTGCCGAAAGTGCTTTTGAAGGCGAAAAGCGTGCACTATATTCCGGAGAAGATCTACCGTTACCGGGTCCGCCCGGGATCCATCACGAACCCCGATAAAAAGGATCTTCGGAAGAACGTGGAGGCGCTCTACTACGTGTACACGTCTCTCTATAAATACTACGATGAGGTGCTCGCCGGGGACCCGCTGCAGGGACCGGTCGAGGGCAACCTCACGAAGCGCTATCTGCACATGATCTACAAGCTCCGTTTCTGGAAGTACGGTTACGGGAAAAAGATCGATAAGAAGAAACTTTGGAAGACGTCGCGGCGCTTGCGGGACAAAGTCCTTGTCCTGGGGCTTTATGTGATCGCGCACTAGGAGGCATACGGGATGGACGCGAAGAGAAAGTATGCCATAAAGAGCAAGTGCCCGAAGGGCCTGTGGAAGGCAATGGTGCGTCTTTACCGCCGGCGTCAGTGGGTGCACTGCCGTCTCGCCATGCATTTTTCCTCCTCGAAAATGAAGATGTACTGCCCGTGCTGCGGAACCGTCCTCAAGTCGTTTATCGAGGGTGACTACGCGGGGCGGCCGGAGTTTTATGACCTCTCGCTTTTTGAAAACGTGCGGCAGGATCTGACCTGTCCTGCGTGCGGTTCGCTGCCGCGCCACCGTATTCTGGCGATGTGGGGAGAGCGTCACATGGGGCTCCTGATCGGAAAAGACATTCTCTACTTCGCGCCGGAGCGCGGCATGACGAAGTGGATGGACGATCACGGAATTTCATATACGACGGCCGATCTTATGGATGAGGATGCGGACCTTTCGATCGATATCCAGAAGACCGGACTTCCCGAAAATTCCTTCGATGTGATCATCTGCAATCACGTACTCGAGCATGTGGGCGACTATCGCACGGCGCTTCAGGAAATGAAGCGGATCCTCCGTCCGGGCGGGGTGTTTATACTGTCGTTTCCGATGAGTGAAGAAGTTGAGTATGTTGACGAAGATGCATCGGTGAAGACGGACGAAGAGCGGCTGAAGAGGTTCGGCCAGAGCGATCATGTAAGGCTGTTCGGAAAGCACTCGCAAATGCTGATCACTGAGGCGGGTTTTGAAGTGGAAGTAATCGACGGAGGAGCTTATCCCGAGCCGGCGCTTCCGGTGACCGGACCGGGCAGATATGATGTGAATAAACTGTTTGTGTGCAGGATTGCTGCGGATGGTTCCGGCGCGGGTGTGGGTGAAATGTCTGCGCCGGTGCTCTCGATCGTGGTGCCGGTTTATAACGTGGAAAAGTATCTTCGCAGGTGCGTGGATTCGCTTCTTTCGGTGCCGGGAATTGAGACGACGGAGATCCTTCTGATCGACGATGGTTCGACGGATGACTCCGGGAAAATTGCGGACGAGTATGCTTCAGGAAATATGAATGTGAAGTCGTTCCATAAGCGCAACGGAGGGCTTTCGGATGCGCGCAATTACGGCATTTTTCAGGCGCGTGGCAAGTATGTTTTCTTCTGCGATGCGGACGATATCGTATTCCCTGACGGCATGAGAAAACTGATTGAAAAAGCATCGGAAAATGATGTGGATATTCTTCTTTTTAATGGCGTCGTGATTGATGAAAACGATCACGAAATCACATCTGGTCTCGACCTCATTCTTACCCACAAAGGTCTTCCGGAAAACGGTGAGAAAATCAGCGGTGGGAAACCCGGAAGTAAAAAGACCGGCGGCAGGAAATCTGACGACGAAAAGATCAGAGGAACTGATGCGATGATCCGCCAGATCCAAGATCACGGAAAAGTCGCAATGACTGCGTGGCTTCGCGCATGCAGACGTGACTTTCTGATGAAGAATGAACTCCTGTTCGAAGAAGGTCTGCTGCACGAGGACGAACTCTGGACGCCGAAGGTGATGACCGCCGCGGGACAAGTGCTTTTCGAGAATGAAAAAGTGTACGGGTACCGGGTGAGGGAAGACTCGATCATGGGCGCGGAGAAGGAGGAGAACCGGAAGCATGCGGAAACGCTGGTGTATGTGATGAATGAACTCTTCGTTCACTACGGGACGCGCGTTGCCGATAAGAAGCAGAGAAAGGTCCTGCTTGGAAACTGGGCGTCGGACTATCTGTGGATAATTGCCGCGTACGAAGCCGGTGATTATCGGTGCAGGAAGAAAGTGCCGAAAAAGAAGATCTTCGCGGCGAGTAAAGGATTGAAAAAAAAGATCAAGGGCGCGATGCTCCTGATGTACGGAGTGCGTGTGTACTGCGGACTTTTCCGGGACAGTGCGCGTCGGGATCATAGCGGTGACGGAAGCGGAAAAACCGGGCGGAAGGAGGCGCGGAAATGAAAGTGCTGGTGTATTTTCATGAGCGGTATCTGGCGCCGTCCGGCGGGCCTTCCGGGTATCTTTATAACCTGAAGGCATACAGGGATCAGATCGGCGACGGCGAGATCACGTTCCTCAATCCGAAGGAGTTTCACTCGTCCGGCGCCTTTAAGGTCAGAAACAGACTGCACCACATTTTCGGTTCGGACCGTTCGCTGCCGGAGAACGCCGAGCGGGTAGCACAAGTGTTTTTTGAGAGCGGGCAGAAGGGCCCTTATGACCTCAATGATTTCGATATCGTGCACTTCCACAGCACGGCGGACATGTTCACGCAGAAGAAGAATCTGGAAGACTATAAGGGCAGGGTGGTCCTGACTTCGCATACGCCCAAAGCACCACACCGCGAGCTGATCGAGGATGTCTGCACGCCTGAAGAATACCGGGCGAATAAGGAACTCTTCGACAGTGCGGAGACGTTCGATGAATATGCGTTCACGCGCGCGGACTGTGTGATCTTCCCGTGCAGGGAGGCGGAGGAACCGTACTTCCACACGTGGAAAAAATATGAAGTTTTAAGAGACGAAAAGAAGATCCTCTATCTTCCGACCGGCGCGGGAAAATGCGAGCCGGGAAGAAGCAGAAGCGAGATACGTTCGGAACTGGGAATACCGGATGAACGTTTCGTCATTTCTTTCGTCGGAAGACATAATGAAGTGAAGGGGTACGACCGCCTGATCGCGCTCTTCGGAAAACTCGAAAACGTGACGGTCGTATGCTGCGGAAATAAGGGCCGGATCAACCCGCCGGAGTCGTCTGACTGGATCGAGGTCGGGTGGACGGATGACACGTATTCATATGTGAATGCGTCCGATCTTTTTATCCTGCCGAACCGCGAGACCTACTTCGATCTTGCGCTTCTGGAGACGATGTCGCTCGGAAGAAGCGCGCTCATCTCAAGGAACGGCGGCAACAAGATCTTCGAGGGCATGGAAGACCGCGGGATCTACACATTCGGTTCTGAGGACGAAGCCGTGCGTGCGGTGCAGTTTATAAAGAATGAGGATCCTGCTGTGAAGCGCGAAAAAGAAGCCGCAATGAAAGTGCTTTTCGAGCAGGAATATTCGATGGCAAAGTTCTACGGAAGCTATAAGAAACTGCTTGGCAGGATCGGAAAGGCGTGAGGCGATGGATGCGATGAATGAAAAAACAGCCACAAAGTCTCTCGCCGGAAATGCTGTGTTCTCAGTGATCTACCGGCTTCTGAACATCCTGTTCCCGATGATCAGTTACGGTTATGTCGCGCATGTTCTGACGTCGGAGGGCGTCGGCCGGCACGCGGCGTCCGCGAACAATGTCTCGTACTTTGTGATCCTCGGTTCACTCGGGATCCAGGCCTACGCTACGCGTGAGATCGCGCGCAGAAGAGACGATAAAAAAGCGCGGGACAAGCTCTTTTCGGAGATGCTTATCGTCAACGCGCTCCTGACTTCTTTTGCGATCGTCGTGTTCATGATCTGCTGGATGTTTATACCGCTGTTCCGCGACGAGAAGATGCTCTATCTCATCTGCGCGATCGCCATCGTGACGAACTTCATCAACGTCGACTGGTACTTCCAGGGCACGGAAGATTTTAAGTTCATCGCGATCCGTTCTTTCATTGTAAAAGCATTTTCGCTGGCGGCGATCTTTCTTCTGATCCGCACGTCGGACGACCTTTATAAGTATGCCCTGATCTGTGTGTTTGCCAATGGCGCGAACCACCTGCTCAACGTGATCCGCGCATGCCGCTCGGCGAGGTTTCAGCTCCGCGGCACGAGCCTTCGGCCGCACATCCGGTCTCTCGTTTTTCTCGCGCTATGCACCGTGTCGACGGAACTCTACGCGAGGATGGATATCACGATGCTCGACATCATGGACAAGCACTCGACTGTCGCGTATTATTCATCTGCTCAGAAGATCATTACGATGGCGGTGACCACGGTCATCGCGATCACAGCGGTGTTTCTTCCGAGACTGAGTTATTACTACGAAAACGATCGGAAAGAATTCAAGCGGCTCACCAAACTCGGCACAAAAATGATGACGTTCCTCTCGATTCCGATGTGCCTCGGGATCATCGCGCTTTCGTATCCGCTGATCTCGGTGTGGCTCGGTTCTGAATATACCGACGCCGTCCCGTGCCTGATCATCCTCGCATTCATGATCCCGCTGAAGAGCATCGGCGACATCGTCTGCTACCAGGTCATGATGTGTGCGGGAAGAGAATTCTATCTCATGATTGCCTACATGATCACGCTCGGCGTCAACTTCGTAAACAACCTGATCCTGATCCCGCGCTACGGTGCTTTTGGAGCATCGGCGGCATCGCTTATTTCCGAGATCATCGTGTTCGTGATCGTCTTCGTTGAATCAAGAAAGTATCTGGTGGAAGCCGCCTGATTCGCATGGTAAACTCTGCGCCGTGGGCACAGTTTGCTGAGGCTTACTCTTTTTTAGATCCTGGCTTACGGCTTTTTCTGCATCGAGGCGAGGGCCGTGAGGAAGCGCTGGCGGATGACATGATCCGGATCGTCACCGAGCACGGGGAGCATCTCCGGGAAGATGATACCGCCGGCCATCGTCGGATGTCCGCCGCCGTCACCGATGCCTGCGAGTGCGAGCTGCACCCAGTCGCCGGACATAAATCCCGGCACCTCGGAACGGATCGA
This sequence comes from Clostridiales bacterium, assembly GCA_024695545.1. Next base: position 9,958 of record JAILHZ010000090.1, on the reverse strand, counting down.
GAACTTGAGTCCGCCGTTTCTGTCAGCGTATACGACCGAGAGCACGACACAGTCCAGCGAAAGAATGAAGTTCGACACCATCGCGATCAGACGGTCGGGGCAATCGAAAGGAATGTGCACGAAACCGACGCCGTCACTTGTGACGAAGTTCTGGATCGCCGCGCCGTATGCACGCAGATCATCGACCTCGAGTTCGTTACTGTCAAAGCGCGCGATCAGCGTCGGATCGGCGAGAGAATTCAGCACGGAAAAAGCATCGATATCCGCGTCTTTGACGCCTGTCGTGAAGTTCTGCGTATCGACCTTGATGCCGTAGAGGAGCGCGGTCGCGACATTCGCCGGGATCTCGATATTGTTCTTCTTAAAGTAACTGAAAACGATCGTTGCGCAGGCGCCGACAATGCGGTGGTCGATGAAAGGATATTCGTACTCGGTGACCCACGGGTGATGGTCGATGCACGCGATCTCCGTGCCGACCATGTCGGTGAAATTCGCGTTGTTTTTCTGACCGTCGACGTTGATGACCAGGTCTTCCTCGGTGCCGGTATAGTCGGCTGAAGCCGTCAGCTTGACGCCGAGCTCCTCGCTCATCAGGCGGAGCGTGACTCGGTCAAACTTTCCGAAATAAACGATCTCGGAAGGTATCCCGCGGAGGCCCAGAAGATACTGAAGTCCGAAGGCTGCCGACACCGCATCCGGGTCCGGAAAATCGTGCGTCTGGATGACGACTTTGTGGCCGCCGAGTCTCTCTTTAATGATTGCTGTTAATTCGTCCAACTTTGTCATAGCCGTTATCCCCCTCAGCATTGACGTGTGAAAACATGAATCCCCTTATGTGTGATTATATCATGGTTTGCAGATGCGTGCGGCGCGAGTGCTTTTCAAGGGGAAATAAAGAAAAGAAAGTTTCACGTGTCGGTTTTCGAGGTCGCGATCACGGGAAATCGCTTTTTTCGTGAAAACCCTTGACGAAAATGAGGGGGCTCTTCACGGGAAATTGTAATTATAGAGAAAACCCTTGATGAAAATGGAAAAGCTTTTCAAGGGAAAATTCAATAAACGGGAAAAACCCTGACGCGCCAAGGTAAAATCAACACGTGAAAATGACGTTTTTGCGGTTTCCCTTGAGTAACTGCTTTTGGAGCATCAAGGGAAATCACGATAACAGGAAATAACCCCGATGGATTTCTGAATTCTCCCCAACTCGTGTTCGCATTGTGGTAGAATACTTGCCATGAAACAGATCATCACCATTCAGCATACGCAGTCCGTGCACCACACCAACGGGATGGTGGGCTCGTGGACGGACTGGGACCTGACCGGCCTCGGGAGACAGCAGGCGGACAATATCGGGAAGAAGCTTCAAGCTGAGCTGCTCGAAAAGCACTCATCCGCTTCGGCCCCGAAGTCTTCTGCCGCGCCCGCGTCCGACGCGTCCGATGATTCCGCCCGAAAAGCACTGGTCATGTATTCGTCCGATCTTAAGCGCGCGAAGCAGACCGCGGAGATTGTCGGCAAGTACCTCGGATTAGAGCCGATCCTTAAGCAGGAACTCAGAGAGAGAAATCTCGGCAAGTGCTGCGGCAAATCGGTACAGTGGCTGAAGGAAAACATCGAGCACGATGAGGTCACGGTCGACGACCGCCTTTTCTCCGACGGCGAGAGCAGAAGAGACGCGTGGAACCGCCTGAAGCCCTGTTTTGACAGCATCATGGAAGACCCCGCGGAGACGGTCATCGTCGTTGCGCACGGGGACATCCTCAGTTCATTTTATGCGATGTTTCTGGGATTGCAGGTGGAGCAGTACGATGTCGCGGACATGCACGGATATGCCGGCGGAGTGTCGCAGCTCATGATCTGGGACAACGGCAAGCGCTGCATCAAGCGCCTCAGCGACATGTCGTACGTTAGCGGCAATTAATCCCAAGCCTGCGCCGGCCTCTCCCCGAATAATAATCGATAATCACACTCGCGCCCGCAAGGTACGCCGTTCGTTAATCACACTCGCGCCCGCAAGGTACGCCGTTCGGTAATCACACCCCGCGCCAGAAGAGTTCTCTTACGTTGTGCTCTTCGTTGAACTTGCCCTCGAAGACCTCGTCCTCAGAAAGATCCTCCGCCTCACTTTTCTCGATCAGCTTCTGACGGAAATCCGAGCGGTCCTCTATGTCCATCGGGAACGTGTAAATGTAGTATGCGTTGTCCTCATCGCTTATCACAAAATCGATGTTGAAGCGGTCGAGCTCGAAGCCTTCTTCCTCTTCGTATTCGCTCTTGTAATCGGGATCGTACGGGACGCCCAGACGGTCGAGCGCATACTGCGCGTAGGGCGGCAGCCACGTGCTTCCGATGGCGAACTGCACGATATCAACCAGCGGGAAGATCTCCTTGCCGGGAAGAATAAAATAGCTCTCTGTGAGAATGACCGTCGTCTTCGGATCGGACTTGTCGATCCAGTACGCATCGATCTCGCCGGACAGTTCCTCCACAAGCTCATCGCGCCCGATCTCCACGATCCGGTCCTGAAAATACGAAGACGCATCCGCCTCATCTTTCTTTCCGAAAAGTTTCTTGAAAAAGCCTTTTTCCTCGTCGCGCTCATGGCCGTAGATGCCGCGCTTTTCCGACTGCAGGATCGTATCAATGTCCACTTTATCGATCTTCATAATAACAACCCCCGTGATGCTTCCCGAAAAGGGAATGCTGCCAATCACTACTAAGGTTATTTTACCACCTTTTTCTTCGCAAAAGCACTTGCGACGAGATCATAAACAACTACGGCGACAACGAGCATGACGACTGCGGCGATGCCGTCGGTGACGGAGTGCTGCTTCAGGAAGCACGTTGCCATGCAGATCGCGACCGTCAGAAGGACAGTAAAAATCCGGAACAGCGTGTTCTTAAAGAGCGCGCATTTGCCGATAAAAACACCGTAGCAGAGCACGAGCGTATCGTAGACGTGAATGCTCGGGAACACGTTCGTCGGCGTGTCGATGCTGTAGAGGTAGCGGACCATTTTGCTGCAGATATCGTTGCCGGGAACCTCGTCCGGACGCAGGAACAGCCTGGTCGGAAAAATCGCGGAAATGATGATAAAAAGACTCATCCCGATCATGAGAAGGCGGGTGATCTTTGTGAATGTTTTTTCATCCGTAAACAGCGCCCACAGGCAGACGAACGGGATCCACGGGAACCACATGACATACGGAATAATGAACGCGGGAATGAACGGAATATCGTGGTCGATCGCGATCTCCGGCACGTAGTACGAACTCGCGTCGATGCTCTCGACGAGGAAGAAAAACACCATGTAGATCGTGATAAAGATCACCATCGGCAGAACGAGTTTCAGCTTCCTCTTAAAGTCTACTTTCATACTTCTTTTTCATACCCTTCCTATGCGCGAAAAGCACTTGCCCCATGCCTGGGATCACCGCACCCACACCCCGGGTACCGGTGCTTTTCGAGCCGTGTATTATTAGAGAACAATCGCCGATGGATGTCAAGTCGCGCGGCATTTCCCGGGCGGGCGAGCGGGCAGCATTACGCGCGCCCCGGCAGGTAATCGTCCCTTCGCGCGCCCCGCGCAAACCCCGCCCCGCCCAAATTTGCGACAATATAAGAGAGTATATCGTCTATACTTGTAGTTGGGGATGATAAAGGGCATAAGAGGATGCCTTTGAGACGGAGGGGTTGTTTATGTTTAAGAAAGTCGTAGCGTTCCTGCTGGCGGCGGTCATGCTCGCCACACTGTTCACGCTTACCGGATGCAAGAAGACATTTAAGATCGAGAACGAGAAAGACGCGAAGAAAGTCTACAGCTTTCCGCTCGACAATAAGTTCGGGCTGGAAAGGATCGCGATCTTTGATGACCGCGCGGTTGTCGTTATGGACAAGAAGATCTGCGACAGCTTCGAGGAACTGGATATCCGGCCGGATCAGGAATTTCCCAACCGTGAGGAATACTTTTTCCTGGATATCAGTAATCGCAATCATCCGTATCCGGACCCGTGTACATCCGAGGTCGAGGTAACGGAAGGAAAGTATGTTGTCACGATCTGCTACGATAATAATCCGCGCTATAAGAGGACAGCGGAACATGATTATGAGATCAGCGGGATCCGTCTCGGTTATATCCATATCGGTCTTTATTATACATCGGTCGAAATCGGGTGCGGCGGTTATAACGATGATCGTTCGACCTGGTACTTTATTCAGAAATATACCCTGGGAAAGTGGCAGGAGCCCGAAAGAGGCGAGAATCCGTGCAGTATAGAAAACGAGGATTGAGAAGAATATATCCCGTCCAATTGCAGAGCGGGAAAGAAATATCATGACCTATCGCGTCGAGTTGGAAGATGTACACATCAGGCCCGAATCCGTACAATAAATATATGGCAGGCTAATAGTAAATCTTTTAACAAAGGAGACAATGGGGTTATGAAAACTAAACATTCTAGGGCAAAAGCACTCGCCGCGTGCATGAGTGCTTTTTGCGTAATGACGGCTTCCTGGGGCCTCGGCGGATACGCGGCAAGTGTCTGCGCCGACTCGGGTAACGGCGTCCAGCTCGAGCCCGGTCCGGAGTCACACATCATCGATTCGAAGCTCTTTCCGGACGATGATTTCAGAGCGTATGTCTGCGAGAAGATCGATAAGGATCAGGATGGGTACCTGACGATCGACGAAGCGCTCGCGGTCACCAACATCAAGTCTGAGTTCGGCTCGATCAAGTCCCTGAGAGGCATCCAGTTCTTCCGCAATCTGAGAACCGTTGAGGTGCGCCACAATGAGATCAGCGAGCTGGATATTTCCGGCATGCCGGAGCTCACATGGCTCGATGTTTCGAACAACGGAATGGTGTCGCTTAATGTCACTAACTGTCCGAACCTTTCGACGCTGTACTGCAGCAGAAATGAACTGACATCTCTCGACCTTGCCGGGGATGCGAAGATGTCCACGCTTCACTGTGATAACAATCACCTGACAGAGCTGGATGTGTCGCCGTGCACGAATCTGCACACACTTTGGTGCGATTATAATGATCTGTCGATGCTGGTCATCCTGAACATGCCGCGTCTGACAAATCTCGACTGTGATCACAATCCGAACATGGAGTGGCTGATCGTCTGCGGATGCAATAATCTGTCGAACGTCTATACTCCGGACTGCAATCTGAAAGAGATGCTCCTCTTCGGAAATCCGAATCTGTACGCGCTGTATTGCTTCAACAACCAGCTGGACAAACTCGGTGTTTTTAATGAACTCGACGAGAGCGTTCATCTCTGGAACGCAGTCAATGGCCGCTTCATCGACCTCGGAAATGGAAGAGTTGCTTATTCCGAGGAAGGCGGTCCCGGATACATCGTTGCAGATCCGGATATGCCGGTCGTGACGGACTTCTCGCAGTTTGTACTCTCTGAGCCGCTGCCGGTCGACATTCCGAAGCTCAGCCGGATCCCGGTCGCAACACCGACACCTACACCGGTACCGACCGCGACGCCGACTCCGGTTCCTACGGCAACTCCCACGCCGACTCCGGTGCCGACAGCAACACCTACTCCTACGCCTACGCCGAAGCCGACTGCGACGCCGACACCTACTCCGGTGCCGTCGAATGTCTACACCGGAAGCATGGCAGGAAGGACTTACCGTCTCAGCGCTTCGAACGGCTGGACCGTGACCTATAACGGTAACAACACCTACACGTTCACGCACGCGGCAAACGGCACGGTCGTCTTCCAGGTGTGCAACTGGGGCTATCCGGTATTCGTCCTGAACAATCCGGGCGCCACGAGCTTCCTCCGCAACAAAGGCATCTACTGGGGCGGCTGGCGTCAGGACCTCATCCAGGCCAGAAGCAGTGATCTGACCGCTGTCTGGTACCAGATGGGCATCCGGATCGAAGTTCTCTAAAAGAACTGCCGAAAGATAATTGAAGCTAAACGGTGATTTCGCTATTAGCCGGAATTGCCATGACCCTCACGGTTTCGCGCCGCGGGGGTCATTTTTATGCTCGAAAAGCACTGCGGCGCGAGGATTCTGCACCACGGCGGGGCAGAAGTGCTTTTCGCGAAGAAAAAACCGCATTTTTACCCTCTTCGCGCGTTATATATAGAAAAAAATAAACGATCTTTTATGCATGTAATTTTTGACGCGATTTCTGTAATTTTCTAATGTGCGTGTCGCATTTTGCGACGTTATAATGTAGCCATAATCAATCAAGCGGTACACAGTACCAAGAAAGGCGGTAACAATATGGCACTTATTCAGGTAACTCCGGATCTTCTTAATGGAAAGGCAACAGAACTTCGCGGAATCAAAGACGAACACGATCAGGCAATGGCAAGAATGAGATCTCTTATCCTCGGTCTGAACGACATTTGGAAAGGTGATGCTCAGAGTGCATTCGTAGCAAAGTATGAAAGCATGCAGGGAACATTCACAGCGTTTTCTCAGATGATCGATGACTACGCAACGCTGATGAACACAACAGCTGCGAAGATGCAGGAGAGCGACTCCACACTCGCAGGCTCGATCAGCGGTTTCGGATCCTGATGATGATAAGTCGGCAGGAGAAGGAAAAAGTCTCCTGCCGGCTTTTCCGATTAAATTTCTAAGAGGTGAAATATGAGTAAGTTAGTTCTTACGGCAGACCAGATCTTCGCACTCGCATACAAGCTGGACGCCAAGTATTTAGATTACTATTACATCTCTCTTTCCAATCGTGATGACAGAAACAACTTATGGCTGATCGATGTTACCAATGAGCTCGTCGCCGAGGGAAAACTCGAAGAAGACTTTTCCGGTAATACGACGATCGGTCCCGAATTGGAAGAGCTGATCAGACCACTGTACTTCGGTACAAAGGAATCTTCTCTCGACATCGACATCTTCGGTGAAGACGAGGATAACAGAGGATACAGATTCCACTTCCTGGACGACAGGATCACCATGGCAAAGAAGGTTGAAGGCGGATTTGAGATCTCCGATATCAGTTCAGAAGATATCCGGAACATCGTCTCCTCCATTCTTCCTTCCGAGTACGCGGCAGAGTCCGAGAAAGCTTATATCGAATACGATGAAAGCACTGTTTCCCGGATCTTTGTAGTCAAGAACACAGAAGTAAATACGAAGAATACCGTAGCCACATTCGTCGAGACCGACGGTGTCGTCTACGAAGAAGATACAGATAACACGATCTACTCGATGTCCGGTGAAGACTTCGGGGAGAAACTTTATAAGATTTTAGCGGAGGTCTGATATGGCATACGTAGATCAAAACGGTTTGGTAATGATCGATGAGATGGAAGCTTCCGCAGATGTGAGAAAGCTGAACGCGGCAAAGGAATCCCTCGTTGAAGCACTGGCGGTCATTAACAACATAGCAGCAATCAACAGTGCTTTTAAGGGTGAAGCGGCCATGACCATCGAGACAACAGTAGTTGACCTGATGAAGAAGGTAGACACGCAGAAGGCAGCGATCGAAAAAGAGATCATGATTATTAACCAGGTCATCGAGAAGTACAAAACCATCGATGCCAACGTGAAAAATCAGATCAACTCTTCGCTGAAGTGAGGTGATGATCATGGGATACATTTCAGATGAATTAGGTAAACAGATCAAAAGCAGCAATGAAAAAGTAAACCAGTACGATGCGGATCTGGAAGCATGCAATCAGGCGATGGCTGATGCGGAAAAGGCAAAGGCGATCTTTGATAAAGCCAGTAAGCAGATGGGCAATCTAATTGTAGAGACCGGCGTTGTATTCCAGGGTTTCGCTGAGGCAGCTTTTGTAAGCAAACTGGCGACACATAACAAGGCAGTCATAGTTATGGGAGTCGTTATGGAAAAAAGGATCGCTGATCTGAAAAAACGGATCAAAGAGATCGAAGGTCAGAAGTTCTGGTGCCAGGTCTGGACTAACATTCTGACAGGCTTGATGAATACATTCAAGTTCTTTGCACTGTGATTTGTGAGGTTGTTTATGATTATACGGATTAATGTAGACGAATTAAGAAGGATCGCCATTCTTTCAGGCGATGCGGCAACGAAGATGAATGATTCGAATACGGTCATCAGCACGGTCATATCCAAGCATGACTGGAAATGCCCGGAGCGGGTAACCATTGATGAAACACTCGAAACAATCAAAGCGAATTCAGTAGTCCTGAATGATGCGTTTGAGGAATTCTCCAACAAGGTTGTTGAATTAGCGAATAACTACACCGAGTACATCAACGATCGCATCAGAGATGATGCGGAGCTGGAACAGGATATTGCAGAGATTATCTCCGGCCTGTCGTTTGGCGGTGTGACATCAAGAGTCTCCGGTGGTGTATATACAACAGGGCTTACTACGGCAATGACGAAGTCCTCGATGAATGAAGCCAATATCGTTTCATTGCAGGGAGCATCCAGCAAGATCAATATCGCGGATTTTTCCATGATCCGTGATGGAAACTGACACAGAAGCAGTAATAAATAAGAGGTGAAAAAATGGGCAGCTATCAAGTGACAATTAACGAAGCGTATTTTGCTGACCTGAGTGCGCGGTATCGTAGTAATTTCGATGACGTAAATGATGGACTTACATATGCCTGCAAGACAAGCGCAGTATCCAGCGTGTACGCGAAAGATTTCAAGAATGTGAAAAATGCAATTGCATCTTTCCAGTCTAAGCTGAATTACGATATCACATGCATTGCTTCTGTTTTTGGTGAGGCGGATGCTGAGATGAAGAAAAGAGCACAGGAGATCATCGGACAGGATATCATTTCTAAAGTCGCCGGAGGCGGAACCGTGGTTGTTAACTACTATGACCTGGAACCGAATCAGAAAAGTCCGAGAAATCTCGATAAGACCCAGTATGGATATATCGTTGATAAGGACGGCAACCTGGTTTATGATCACCCGGAGGAACAGGAGAAGTATCTCTACCGTAATCAGGGGTCAGTATACGACAATTACAAAGGTACATGTGGTCTTTGTTCCTGTGCAAACGTACTGCGTATTGCTGGAGTTAACTATAACGAAAAAGATATGATCGACTTCGCTAAGCAGAATGGTTATTGCAGACCGGGCGGAGGTACCGGACCAGCAGATCGAGTTGCTATCCTGAATGCTTATGGCATTCCTTCAACAACTGCAAAAGTGCAGATGCAAAACGGCCGTGCAACTGATAAAGCGATCAACGACCTGGCAGGTTATGTTGAACAGGGAAAAGGTGTTATCATATCAGTATACGCATACTCTCTGTGGCCCGGATATAGTGGAGCAAGAGAAGGCCTTCATGCAATCACGGTCACCAGTGTAAAGAGAGACGCATCCGGTAATGTTTTGGGATTCTATGTATGCGATTCGAATTCAGGACTTCCGTCATACTACAGCGCGGACAAGATTCAGAATTCTCTGTCCGGTAGAGATACGGTAGTTACGAAGTCGGCAATTCACTAATAAGGAGATAGGATTATGAAATCATTGAGAGAAATTGAATCGATCATTCTGAACACTGATTGTGAAGATTGTCTGGTAGATGGATGGTTCCGTTCACAGCCGATCCTTACGAAGGATGAGAATGGGGTTCTGGTGGATAACTACTTTATGTATGGCCGCGACTTTGAAGGTACAGTTTACTGGATCCCGTATATGGTTTTCGGCATCTACTCCGATGAAGAAAAGTCCGCATATAAAAAGGAAATCCCTGAATCGGATGTACAGCAGATCACAACAGATGAGACGGTTGATCGTATGAGTGCAAACAAAGCCTACGATCGTTATGAGAAGATCTATCCTGAGGTAAGAGAATGTGCTTTCTCTGACAACTGCACGGATGAGCAGAAGGCGATGGTGAAGGAGTATGTTTCCTGCCTTGAGAAGTTCTCGGGTCCGGTGGTATGGAAGTACTATCTTGAACTGTTCCCGTCATTCTTCGAGTGGGCGGACAGTCTCGGCTGA
>JAILHZ010000086.1 GCA_024695545.1 Clostridiales bacterium | reverse complement strand
ACGCCGGCGTAAAGCGTCCAGGTGATGGCTTCATCGATTTCTTTCCATGCGAAGAGAATGAGTAAGACGGCTAATGCAGCGTCGAATGCAACCAGTAACCACATGTTATTGCCGATGGATTTGTAGTTGCGCATACTCTTCGAACTGATGCGGCCGTTGTTGAACTCTTTTTTGGAAAGATTGTCGAGGATTCTGATATATTCTTTATATGAATACTTCTCAGTGCCGTAGAAGTCCCGAAGATCCTCTTCTTCGATATTCAGTCTGGATATAGGGAAATTCTCGATAACCTTGTCTCCGTAGAGGACTGTGCAGAAAGCCCCGTTGGGATCATAGGCATAGACCGCCGCATTGGACGAAGACATCAGAACGTTTTTGGAATCGGAATAATCCCGTGCCTGCGCTTCCGGTGTCCACCAGTCATCCTGACTGGTGGGTACGGTTGTTGCTCTTGCGCGGAAGAAATATTCACCGGATTTGTATTTGTTATATGAATCTCTCTTCGAGTAAAAGTAATCGCCGATGGCGAATATAAGATTCAAAGCGATGAATCCAATAAGAAATCGTCTTTTCTTATCCATAATCAATCTCCTTCTCCTTATATGAAATAATACCACTTCGTGAGGGCCTTTGCGAAGTGAAGGAATGTGGGAATGGGGCGGGTGCTTTTGGCGCAGAGGCTGAAATAGCGGGGGATAATATGCAAAAAAATCGGGTGGAGTTGAAAGTCAAATAGATGGATGCTAGACTTGATTTAGGGTTTTATGGTTGGGGAGGTATATTATCATGGTAAATTCAATTCGCAGAGTGTTGGCGGCGCTTCTGTGCGCGGTGATGGCCGTGTCTGTGTGCGGATGCGGCGGGAAGGACAGTAAGTCGAAGGTTGCCGGGAAGGATAAGTCCGGGTATTCTGAAACAGATCCATCGAATCTGGTCACTGAGATCGTGACCGAAATCGAAGATGAGTCGTCCGAAGAACCTACGGCACCAGACGATGTGGATTCGGAAAAAGTGGAGATCACGTTCGGAACGTTTAACGGAGAGCCGATCGAATGGATCGTTCTTCATGATGCATACGAACGCAAATTAATCGTTTCAAAATACATCCTCTGCCATATGGCAATGGATCCGGATCCGAATAACGGCGAATGGAGAAGATGCTCGCTGAACAACTGGCTGAACGGGGAATTCCTGCAAACTTCATTTACCAAGGAAGAGAGGGAGAAAATCAAGACCCTTGAGACAGTTTACTTTGAGGATGGAACGTCAAATAGTCGGAAATTGTTCTCGTCGGTGGATTATGTGTGCCTGATGGTTCCCGGAGAACTGGAAGATTACTTCTCTTCTGAAAACGAGCGGATCGCTTACACGGAAGATGGAATCCCTGAGAAGTGGTGGCTCGGTTCCGCAGTCAATGACCAGACATTCTTCGTTACGGAAAAGGGAGTGTGCGAGAATTCAAAGAATATTCCATGCACAGAGAAACTTGGCGTACGTCCGATGCTGTACGTGGAAAACGTCCATGCAGGACCGATCACGGAAGGCTCCGGTGCTTTTTCGGACAGCGACGCTGGACGGGTCCTGAAAGTTATGTACGATGCGACCGGAATGAAGTACAAAGAGGCAAGGGAAATGGTGGAAGACCACTTCGGGAAAAAGCTTAAGAATTCGACGGTTCTCGCGGAGACGCTCGGTAACGATAAGCAAACGGACAATTACAGCTTCTATACACAGATCAGCGACGGAACAGCGAAGTTTAACGATATCTCGTTCGTGTGCAACCAGGATGACGGAATTGTCTGCAGAGTCTACTTCGATAAGACAAACTCGGATTTCCTGCCTGACGCATATGAACCTTCTGATACGTTCCTCGCGGAAACGGAGCAGTTCTATAATGACCTCGTCGAGGAACTGAATATGGCCTGCGGTACTCCTGTCCGGGATGGCGCGAACAAAGACAGGACAGAACTATGGGCTGAATATAACTTTAACGGGAACTGCGTGATCTGGATCGAGTTCAAGAATCTGGATAACGGCTACATGGGCATGGCGATCCACTTTAGCAATAATGCGGTGAAATCGTGATGATATAATGGACACATCTTCGGATTTAAAGACAGGAAACTGATTCGCGGAAAATGTAAAGTAAGGGAGAACAATCGATGGACTGGGTCTATGTTATTCAAGAGACGCTCCGCTATATGGAGGAGAATCTCCTGACCGTGACGAGTCCGAAGGAGGTGGCCCTTAAGGTGCATGTTTCTGCTAGTTATCTTCAAACCAGTTTCCAAATGATCACCGGTTTCTCGATCGGCGAATACATCCGTAACCGGCGGCTGTATCTGGCGGCGATGGAGCTTCTCGAGAAAGACGTGAAGGTGATCGATATCTCCGAAAAATACGGATACGAAACGCCGGAGAGCTTTACAAAGGCGTTTTCGAGGTTCCATGACGCGACTCCGAATGAGATCAAGAAAGAGAAGAAGCCGATCAAGGCGTTCCTGCCGCTGAAACTGTCGTTCTCGGTAAAGGGCGCGGATACGGTGGATGTCGTGATCGAGAAGTCCCCGAAGATGAGGCTTATCGGCAAGGCGGATCTCTTCTCGAACGATACGTGCTTTCAGGTGATCCCGGGATATGTCGAGGGATTCTGGCGCGAGCAGAGTAAGAAAGGATTCTTCCCCGAGCCGTTTCGCGGTTTTTACGGAGTCAGTGTCGGCGAGTCTTACGATGTGCTGAATGCATCGGGTGAGCCGTGGCTGAATGATTATTCGGAATCTGATGCGCAGAAAATCTCTTTTGCTGAGAAGTTCCTGTTCCTGGTCGGTATCGATTACGACGGTCGCGAAGTGCCGGAAGGAATGCACGTGATCGAGATCCCTGAGACGCTGTGGGCGAAGTTCCGATGTAAGGATGATTCGGTCAAGGCACTTCAGGACCTGAGAGTGTATATCTTCAGAGAGTGGCTGTTGGATACCGATGAATATGAGCCGGCGGGTGAGTTTAACGTCGAGTATTACGAAGTGCCGAATGAAGACGGTAAGGGAACGCATAACGAAATCTGGCTTCCTGTGAGAAGAAGTAAAAGCATATGAAAAAGACAACACTGGCGAAGGTGCTCGTGGTCGCACTGATGGTGAGCGCGAGTGCTTTTCCGGGATGCAAAAAAAGTGATTCAGATAAGAAGAGTGCGGGCGCGGCGAGCTCGACGAGTGATGTGACGAGTGCGAGCTCTGATATGAGTGCGAGTGAGTCGGAGACGACGCCGTCGGCAACTACGTCGGAGGCGGCGCCGGAAAAGTTCACGGATACACTGTTTATCCGCGGTGACAGAGATTACTTCGAGCCGTTTAAGAACCCGGAGACAAGCTACTGCACGGAGAATGAGGGCGTGGTGCTTCCTGTGTACACGCAGGGGTATAGCGGCTGCTTCGCGTACTCGGCGGTCACGAGCATCCAGGCTTACCTGCAAAAAACGCAGGGCGTGACCTGGGAGGCCGATGCGAAGGATATCGTTAAGAGAATGTACCGCCCGAACGCGGAACTCGATTCGGGAGATGAGGGGCTTTTCACGAAGATCGGATCTCCGGATGAATACGGCGGAGATCCGCTGGGAGTGTTTAATGCGCTCGAAACGGAACCTCTGAACGGATATGTGCTGTCCAAG
>JAILHZ010000030.1 GCA_024695545.1 Clostridiales bacterium | reverse complement strand
CTTTGTGGTTACGGCTTCTTTTCCGCCTGCGATGTTCGCGACCTTGCTGTCGACCGACTCGGTCTTTCTGCCCTTGATCGGATCGGCAACTGCAGCGACGAGCTTCTGCACTGTGGTGGTGAGGTCCTCACCATTCAGGGCCTCGTTCTGCATGTCTGCCTTGGCGAATACCTGCGGGATCCTTCCGAGGATACCGGTCAGCAGATCTCCGCCGCCTTCCTGCTTCGCACCGCCGCCAAAGTCATAGAACTTAGCGTTCTTACCGACCTCAGCCATAACGGTCGCGATATTGGTGGCCACCTGTACTCTGGTGTTCTGCTCGATCTCAATTCTCTTGAGTTCGAAGTTTACCTTGTCGTTTGCAGCCTGGGCATCAGACAGGGCACGTGCAGCCTCAGCTTCTGCCTTACCTTTTGCTTCGATCGCTTCAGCTTCCGCCTTACCCTTGGCAGCGATTGCCTGAGCTTCAGCTTCACCCTTTGCGATGGTCGCGGTGGCTTCTGCATCCGCCTGTACCTTGACGGCTTCTGCCTCTGCGGCAGCCTCTGTCTTACGTGCGGTTGCGGCACCATCGGCCTCTTTCTTTCTGGCTTCAGCAGCACCGTCTGCTTCGAGCTTTCTGGCCTCTGCCTCAGCGGCAGCTTCCTTCGTCTTTCTGACTGCAGCAGCTTCCGCCTCACCGGCCGCGGTCAGCTTCTGGGCTTCCGCGTTACCTGCTGCGGATACTTTCTTCGCCTCTGCTTCACCGGTTGCTTCTGCCTTCTTTCTCTCAGCCTCGGCCTGAGCATTGATGACCGTGGTCTTCTTCTGGGTCTCAGCTCTGGTGATCTCGACTTCCTGCTGCTTCAGTGCGGCACGGTTCGCCTGCTCGGCGATCGTTACCTGAACGGTACCCTGCTTCTCAGCGAGCTGCTGATTGATGGCTTCCTGCTCAAGATCGGCAGCCATTTCAGACTTGACCTGCTCACGGGCGGTCTCTGCCATGAACTGCGCTTTCTTAACGTCTGTATCACGCTTACGCTCTGCAACAGCGACCAGCGCGTCCAGTTCTTTTTCCTGAGCCATACGGTCTGTATCCGCTCTCTTCTCACGCATGGACTGCTCGGCTTCTGCAGAGATGTTGGCCGCATCACGACGACGGGTCTCTCTGTCTCTGGCGGCTAAGTCCTTGTAATAGGTGCTGTCTTCTGCGTCCTCGACCTCATGGATCGAAAGGATGGTGTTAAAGCCAAGATCTTTCATCTGTGCGGAGATCGACTCCTTGACCTGATCGTCCAGCTTGTCTTTACCGTTCATGACCTCTTCCGGGGTCATCTTTGCGATTACTGCACGGACACCGCCGGACACAACATCCAGGATAACTCTCTCGAGTTCCTTGTCATTCTTGTCAAGGAAGTTGCAGACCGCTCTCTGCAGGCTCTCATTCGAAGAAACATCCGGATTGTAAGCTACTGCCCAGTCGATCTTGATCGGAACACCCGTCTGTGTCTTCGTAACATCGCCGGATACTTTTGCTGTGCGTACGCAAAGGTCAAAGTACTTCGCCTTCTGAATGAAGGGGATGACGACGCGGCCGCCTGCTCTCTTGATCTTCGGGTTTCCGTTCTTGTCGGTGGCGCCGACACCGGATACGACCAGTGCCTCGTTACCCTTTGCTGTCTTGATCATCGCAAACAGGATGATCGTGAGTCCGATGACTCCTGCGGCAATCACGCCAATGAGAATCAATACTTCTGTTGTGAACATAATCCCTACCTCCTACCGTCAAATAAATGATTGATTATGTAGCTTTAAGGTTCTTCCCTTTTCCTTGGAAGCCCGCCTCAAGCTTGAATATATTCTATCTTTGAGGGGATTCGGAATAAATGGATACCCGATGCCTCCGCGACGCCGTATTTGCACCGCCCGCTGCAAATATGCTCATTTATTTCGAAGCGGAGGATATTGTAGTATAATGGCTTCATAAGTCCTGTATCTTACGCGCGAGGGGCGCGCGTTATTTTTTCGAGAACAGGGACTTAGGGGGGATAGGATAAATGCCGGAGACACAGTACTTTAATCAGTGGGGCAATCAGCCGCAGCCGGGTATGCCGATGCAGCCGCAGCAACCGGGTATGCCGATGCAGCCGCAGCAGCCGGGCATGCAACCGGGAATGCAGCCTGGTATGCAGCCGCAGCAACCGGGAATGCCGATGCAGTCCGCACCGGATTTCAGCAACTACAACACGATGAGCGTGACTATTTTCGACGGAATCCGTCAGCCGGTCACATACCTGCTCAGCAATTTCCAGAAAGGGATCATCACATTCGGACGTGCACCGGGGAACGATATCGTTTTCTATTCACCGATCGTATCTTCACTGCACGGACGTTTTATTTTCATAAACGGAAGATGGTACATCGAGGACCGTGCCGTCTTTGGCGGGCAGCCGAGTAAAAACGGTCTGATCTACAACAATTCATACCTCACTTCGAGGATGATCAGTGAAGGTGACTTTGTCCGAATCGATGACGGCGTGCAGACGATCGCGGATGGCGTACTGTTTATCTTCTCTTCCAATTCCCAGGATAAGCGATGGAACATGATGCAGCTCAACGGCATCAATGAGATCCGTATCGGCCGTGATCCGAACTGTCAGGTCGTCTTCCCGCACATCAGTGTATCGAGACTTCACGCGAGGATCGTCCGCACGAATCAGGGCTTCTTCCTCTACGACAACAATTCTAGAAACGGCGTGGTCGTAAATAATCAGCGTGTTAAGGGCGCCGTCCAGCTGAACGAAAAAGATGTAATCGTTATCGCGAATAACAAACTCATCTTCACTTCGAACCTGCTATTCTTCGTTACCTTCAATTCCGGTATTTCCGTCGATGCGGACAACATCCTCATCGCAAGAGGATCCGGAAAGAACCAGTTCATCATGCCGCATGCGGTGGATATCAACATCCGTCCGGGCGAGCTGATCGCGATCGTCGGATGCTCCGGTGCAGGTAAGTCCACGATCATGAACTGTATGTCCGGTTACCTTCAGCCGGTACAGGGTACCGTCAGCATCAACGGCACCAACCTGTATGAGAACTTCGACTCCTTAAAGGAGATCATCGGATACGTTCCGCAGGCGGATATCGTCTACGACAACCTGTCCGTATATGACATGCTTTCCTACACCGCGAAGATGCGTCTTCCAAAAGAACTGACCGATGCCGAGCGTGACGCTGCGGTCAAGCGTGCGATCCAGATGGTCGACCTGCTAGAGCACCAGCAGCGTCTGATCAAGAAGCTCAGCGGCGGCCAGAAAAAGCGTGCCAGCATCGCGGTCGAACTCCTTTCCGACCCGAGCCTTCTCTTCCTCGATGAGCCGGCCTCCGGTCTTGATCCGGGAACCGAGAAGCTCCTGATGGAATCCCTCCGCAAGATGGCGGACGGCGGCAAGACCGTTATCCTCGTTACCCACAGCGTACTTCAGCTGCAGATGTGCGACCGCATTATCTTCATGGGTAAGGGCGGACGCCTGTGCTTCTTCGGAAGCTATGAAGAATCTCTCCGGTTCTTTGGCATCAGCGATATCGTCGACGTCTACAACGTCCTCTCCAACGATCCGGAAAACTGCTGGCTGAGATATTCCGCGCAGAAGCCGCAGATGCGTTCGAGAACCGTGGCAGGCAGCGCAACGATTCCGAGAAGACAGAAGAGCTCCCAGATACCGGTGCTTTTCTCGAGGTATATGAAACTTCTTATGAACGACAGGCAGAGGGCGATCATTATGTTCGCACAGGCGCCGCTTCTGGCGATACTGATCTCGCTGGTCAAGGGCTCGGATCCGTTCACGGCCGCGGGCGCGTCGGATACGAAGAGCCTGCTGTTCGCACTTTCGTGCGCCGCATTCTGGATCGGCATGTACAACTCGATCCAGGAGATCTGTAAAGAGCGCAACATCGTAAAACGTGAATTCATGGCCGGCATGTCGCTGACCTCGTACTTACTATCAAAGATATACGCACTTGCCGTCATATGCGCGATCCAGAGCTTCCTTCTGAACGGCGTGTTCTGCATCCTGGTCGGCACCACGCAGGGCCTGATGCTCCCATCTGCGATAGAGATGTTCTTCACGGCATTCCTGACCGCATTCTCCGCCAGCGCGATCGGACTTCTGGTCTCCGCACTGTTTACGAACCCGGACCGTGCCCTGACGATGGCCCCGCTCCTTCTGCTTCCGCAGATCCTGTTCTCGGGCCTGATCTTCAAGGTCAAGGGCGTCACCGAATTCATCTCGTGGTTCGTTGTATGCCGCTGGAGTATGGAAGGATTCGGCTCCTCCGCCAACCTGAACGAACTCTATGAAGGCATGTACAGAAGCCTGGGCAGATCAAGGGAATTCGTCGAGGAAGCGGCGTACAAGTTCGAGAGCGGCCACATTATGCTCGTCTGGTTCATCATGATCGTGATCGCCGCAGCATCGTTCTTTATCTCTCTAAAAGCACTGTCCTCTCTTGCAAAAGATAAGTCGTAAAAGCACTGTCCTCTCTGGCAAAGGATAAGTCGTAAAAGCTCTGTCCTCTCTGGCAAAGGATAAGTCGTAAAAGCACTGCCTGTACCGGCAAAGAATAGGTCGTAAGCATGACTAAACAGAAGAAGAAAATGCGATTAAGAAACAAGATCATCATCGCGATCTCTATCGTGCTGGTCATCTTAATCGCGGTCGCAATCGGCATCTACATATACATCATCAATTCACCGCAGTGGGCGCTGAAAGGCATCCTTACTGATGTTAAAGCGGATGGCATCGCCGGTCTGAAAGCACACTCCACGGAGGATTTCTGTGTCAAGATCGAGAAGATCGAAAAGTTTGCTGAAGAAAAGGGCATCGATCTTTATGGCAGCGATACCGGTGATGCGGACGATACAGACGAAAAGGACGCCGACAGCAAGGACAAGAAAGGCGATGCCGATAAGGATTCCGACGATGATGGCGGCGGCGGGCTCGCAGATTATATCAAGGGCTACGCGAAGGAATACCTCGCCGCGCGTCTTCTCAAGCGGATCAAGGACATTGACTGGGGACTCGGCGCCGTTAAGCAGAGCCGCAAGAAAGCCGACGTCGAGATCACCTTCGAATACAGCAAAGATTTCTCCGGAACCTTTGAGATCAACATGGTCAAACAGGACGGAAAATGGCTGATCGATGACGTCGATCTTTCGAAGTGTATCGAGAGAGCGGTTTCGGGATTGATATCCAAGATCTTCTGATTAAGGCCAATGCTTTTCAAGAAGAACTGCCTGTAACGGGCACAAGTGCTTTTCAAATAGAATACTTATATAAAGAGGTCTCGGGATGCCGGGACCTCTTCTTTTTCGGGCTTCCGGAAGTCCATGAGGAAATGACTGTTCTGTCACCGCTGCGTCACGTCAGAGTCATTTGCGATTTATAAAATGATCTTAACAATCATGTTGAGGCATTGGGAACTACTGAACATGATCGGAGGACACAAATGAAGAGATCAACACGTAATTTACTCGCCATGGCACTTGCAACACAGATGGTATTTTCCCTGACCGCTTGCGGATCGAAAAAGAAAGGAAACGAAGGAACGGAAGGCGTCGCCGGATCCGGAACGGGCACCGGCTCCGGCACGCAGTCCACATCGGGTCAGGCAGCAAAGGCCGGATCGGGAAGCGGCCGGATCGTTGCCGAGACAGATCCTTACTACAATGTAGTTGCTTCGGATCTGAAAGCGGATATCGCGAAGGACAAGGAGATCCAGTACAGCGATATTTCCGAACACTTTATCGTCGGCGACAGGATCCTGGCAAATGTTTTCGTTTCATACAAGAAGCCGGCGAATGTCCAGGACGAGCAGGATAATCTTAATCTCAGCGATGACAAACAACTCGACAAATACCTGCAGATCGAAGCGCAGTACGAAGAAAGATCACTGCAGCTTTTCGATCTGAATGGTGAAGCAATCAAAAAGATCAAACTGGAAGACGAAAGCTCCTTTATCGGTGCTTTTGCCGGGAAAGACGGAGAGATCCTGATCGTTACCAGCAAGCTCGACCCGAAGAGCTGTATGGCAACTCCGAAGGTGTCGGTTCTTTCTTCTTCCGGTGACAAACTCAGAGATATCGATCTTCAGGTCAAGGATTCGCTCCAGGATGTCCGGATCTACGTACTTGAAAACGGAAACATGCTCCTGGCGAGCATCGGCAAATTCTGGCTGCTCGACGGAAACGGCAAGGTACTCTCCGAAGAAGCGGATCCGAACCTGAACGGAACGGTGCTTCATTCCGGCGGAAAGTGGTTCGCGCTGATGCCGACGTATACGGCAGACGGCGTCGATGTCAATGTGCAGGAGGTCGATACGGAAACCGGCAAGCTTATCGGAAAACCGATCAAGACCAGCGATGCGGTATTCTGGGTCAGACAGGGCGATCAGGACTGTTTCCTGCTGAACACAAATGGCATCGAAAAGTTTGACATAGCGACGCAGGAAACTACGAAGGTGCTGGACTGGAAAGACACCGACGTTAACTCCTCAACACTGCAGCTCGACGGCGCGCGGATCACATCAGAAAATGATATGGTTTTCTTTAAGTATAACGAAGTCGATGACGGCGGACGCAGCTCAATGGATCTCAAATCAAAGGGTGCATTATTAGTCTCTGTCGTACACCTTTCGAAGGCGGACAAGAATCCGCATGCAGGCAAGACGGTCCTGAAACTCGGTGTCAGCGGAGAAATCTCCGGAACATTCCTGCAGAAGGTCCTCGATTACAATCTGGATCCTCAGAACTCGACACGAATCGAGATCACAGACTATACTGCCGACGCAGTCAACGTGATGGATCAGGAAACGCTCGAAAAGACTCTTCTGGAAAGCACAAATCAACTGACGATGGATATGCTGTCGGGAAACGGTCCGGACATTCTGGTCGGATACTCCGATCTTTCGCAGTTTAATACCGATACGATGCTGGTCGATCTCAACCCGCTGATCGACGCGGACAGCACGGTCAAGCGTGAAGAATATTTCGACAATATCCTGCGTGCTTTTGAAGTGGATGGAAAACTCTATACGATCCCTCTCACCTATTCTCTGGAAGGTATGGTAATCGATACGCAGCATAGCGGAGCTAAGGAAAAATGGACATTCGCCGAGTTCGATCAGATGGCTTCCTCTCTTCCTGAGAAAATACAACCACTTGCATCCAACGGGCCGGAAGATCTTCTGAAACAGTGGATGGAGAGCCTCTCATCCCACTTTATCGATACCACGAACAAGAAGGTCGACTTCGAGTCGGAAGAGTTCCGCACACTTCTTGAAACTATAAAGAAGTACGGAAAGAGCAGTAACATGCAAGCCGACGATATGGTTTTGCCGGCAAGATTCTCCGGAATTAACGATGACGTTGCTTTCATCCAGAACATGGTCGCGAGCGCTTATACCACGATCTCCGATCTTGAGATGTTTGCTTCCATGAGCAGAGAGAAAAACGGACGAAAGCCCGTCTTCTCCGGCGTTCCTTCTCTCTCGGGAATGGGCATGAGCGCCAGAGGTCATCTGTCCATGGCGGTCACCAGTTCCTGCGCTGATCAGAATCTCGCATGGCAGTTCATCCGTTCCTTCTTAAACGAAGACACACAGTACGAATTAAGCTTCAATTCAGATACACTCCCGCTCAACCGAAATACATTCAAAAAGAACTGTCAGGAAGAGATGGAAGTCAGCAAGGAATACATCGAGGATCTGAAGAAGAACGCAAGTAAAATGTCGGCAGATGAGCTGGATAATGTCCTGGAACTCACGCAGGAGCACGCAGATAAACTGGAAGCACTTATCTCAAGTGTTGATTCTTCAATCTCCTGGGACAACGATGTCATGAACATCATTCTGGAAGAGGCTGCAGGATTCTTCGCCGGGCAGAGATCAGTTGAAGATGTCTGCAAGAATATTCAGAACCGCGCAACCCTTGTGGTGCAGGAAAGATAATCAGGATACTCAGAAAATGCGCGGCGCACCACGCCAGATCGGAAAGGAGATGTTGACGAACCCTTAATAACTACCACCACTTTTTTGCGGCGAATTTCACTAAATCACCGCAACCATGCTCTTACACTTTCAAGCGGGGGATCTGCAGAAGCATTCTGCGGGTCCCCTTTTCGGGTGCGGCTGGGATTTGTAAGTGTTGCGGGAGCTCGCGGCGGGTGCGGCGGATCGGGGTGCGGCGGGCGAGTGCTTTTCGTGCGGAGGCGGATGGAAAAGATGGACGGGACTTGCAATTCTTCCCGTTTTCATATAGGCTTCTTTTTGTAATCCATGTCGCGCGCGTATATACGGAGCCGTTTCGGGCGGTCGGGCGCGGCGGCTGAAAACGAGGAGAATGAAGATGGATGTAGTTTGTCTGGATATGGAAGGCGTGCTGGTCCCTGAGATTTGGATCGCATTTTCTGAGGCGTCGGGAATTCCCGAGCTGCGCAGAACCACACGCGATGAGCCGGATTACAATAAGCTGATGAACTGGAGACTGGGGATCCTGAAGGAGAACGGTCTGGGCCTCAAGGAGATCCAGAATGTTATCGCTACGATCGATCCGCTGCCGGGCGCGAAAGAGTTTCTCGATGCACTCCGCGAGGAGGCGCAGGTCATCATCCTGAGCGATACTTTTACGCAGTTTGCGATGCCGCTGATGAAGAAGCTCGGTTATCCGACGCTCTTCTGCAATACTCTCGAGGTCGCGGAGTCCGGTGAGATCACAGGATTCAAGATGCGCATCGAGAATTCGAAGCTGACTACTGTTAAGCATCTGCAGGGGATGGGCTTTGATACGATTGCGGCGGGCGACAGTTTCAACGATCTTGCGATGATCCGTGCGAGCCGCGCAGGCTTCCTCTTCCGTTCGACGGACGCGATCAAGGCGAGCAATCCGGATCTGCCGGCGTTTGAGGATTTTGACGAGTTCCTCGCTGCGATCAAGGGCGCGCTGAAGAACTGAGCACGAGTGAGGCACCCAGGCCGCGGTGCGAGTGCTTTTCGGGCAGAAGTAAAAACAACAATTCTAAGAATTTGGGATCAAACAACACTGTTTGATCCCTTTTTTATGGAGCTCGAGGGTTCTCTTGGTTGTTACGCGAGTCGAAATCACAGGGAATCTCTAAAACGTCTTTTTTACGTGTCGATTTCAGAATGTCTCATCACGGGTTTTGCGAATTTTCGTGATTTCCCTTGTTGTTTTCTACGTGTTGCTTCAAGGGTTTCTTCGTCTATTGCGATTTCCCGTGAAGATTATCTCTCATTTCATCATGGGTTTTCTTAAAAATTACGCTTTTCCTCGATTGCACACTCGAAAATCAACACGTGAATCTTTGTTTTTTCTAATTTCCCGTGATAGCGCGCCCGAAAACCGACACGTGAAACTTCGTTTTCTTCATTTCCCCTTGAAAAGCACCCGCACCGCCGGCCTGATCCCCGTCCAAACAAAAAGGCAGCCCCCTTCGTGAGGCTGCCTTTCTGCTCTTTATTTGCGCAGTGCTACTTTGCACTTTTGCTTACTCATTGTTGAAAAGCACTGCCGCTTACTCGTTTACGATCTTCTCCTGGTTGAACATGTAGCTTACGAGGTACAGGCAGAGGAGACCGAATGTGATGTTGACTCCGCAGGTAACGAGCATCTCCTTCATTTCGAAGCCGGTAAGCAGGATGTTCTTGGTAAGATAGGTTGCATTCCACATCGGAATAAAGTAGTGCTTGAATCCGAAGCTGGAGAGCACGTGCTCAAAGCTTGCGTTCGTTGTGATCATCGAACCGATGAAGAGGATCATCGCCGGAAGCATAGTGAGTGTCTGAGCAGCACGTGCTGTCTTTGCAAGTGTGGAGATGACGAGGATCAGGGAAACGAGTGCGAAGGTTACGCAGATGATGGTTACGAATACGAAGAAGTAATCGGACATCGCGTAGCTTACTGCCGCATCACCCATCATCTTCTGGAAATCTTTCATCAGGAATGAAAGACCGACGAAGGAAGAAACAGAACTGATCGCCGCTGCGGTCATAACAGCGAGGGCCTTACCGAGAGCGACACTCGTACGGGATACCGGAGTAATGAGTACGGTATTGAGGAATCCTGTTTCCTTATCACCCGCGATGATGTTGCTTGCGAGGGCCATGATGCCGTATACGATGGTCAGGAGCAGGAGTCCCGGAACCATGCTGGCGATAAAGTTCTTGGCCTGATAATCTTCATCACCGAGATCGTATGTCTTCGCTGTATCTGCATTTATCGTGAACACAACAGGACGTAATGTATCGAGCAGTGTGGACAGTCTCTCACGTGCAAGGAGAGAATCCGTGCGTGAAGAATTGTAGTACACTTCGATGTTGGAAACAGCAGATCCATCTGCTGCGATCTTGAAGTCTTCCGGGAATACTGCAAGGATATCCGCGTTCTTGTTCTTGATGTCTCCAAGGACTTTATCAACATTCACATTCTCATCGGAAAAACCGATCGACTTGAGTCCGTCCTTGATTTCAGCCGGTGCATTTACAACGTATGCGTTGAAGGTCTTCTCTTCTGTTGTGTCAACGCTCATTGCGGACATGAGTTTACCTTCACCGAACATGAAGATAAACGGAAGAAGTACGCACATGAACAGAACAGTCTTATCTTTTAAGATCGACTTGATCTCTTTTCTATAAACGGTCAATGTATCTCTAAACATGTTTCTCACCCTTCCCCCTTACTGTCCTTTGTACTGCTGGTAGATCTCATAGAACGAATCCTCGAGGGACTTGCCGTTCATGAGGTTCGGCAGTGTATCGTTGACGACGATCTTACCGTCGACGATCATTGCGGCGCGGTCACAGATCTTCTCAACAAGATCGAAAAGATGCGTCGAAAGGATGATGCATTTTCCTTCCTGCTTCATGCGCAGGATGAACTCACGGACTTCTCTTGATGCGATGATGTCGAGTCCGTTTGTCGGCTCGTCGAAAATGATGAAATCCGGGTTATGAATAACGGAGATAACGAGTGAAACTTTCTGGCGCTGGCCCTGGGAAAGTTTACTGATCTTCTGGTCTGCAAAAGGATGGATTCCGAATGTATCGAAGAACTCCTTTTTTCTGGCAGCGACTTCTTCCTTCGGTATGTGATGAAGTCCTGCAAAATAATCGAACATGGCGTTCGCGGTCGACTTCTTATCGAGCTGGAGATCGGTCGTCAGGAATGCGAATCTGCTCTTGATCTCGATCGGTTTTTCCTTGATGCTGACACCATCATAAAGTACGTCGCCGCTGTCCGGCTTGATGAGTGTCGCGAGCATACGCATGGTCGTTGTCTTACCTGCGCCGTTCGGTCCTAAAAGTCCGAAGATCTCTCCGGCATGTGCAGTAAAGCTGACGTCGCTGACCGCTACTTTCTTGCGGTCTGTAAGATCCTGCGCACGTCTCTGCGCTTCACTGATCTTAAATGTCTTACTTAGATTTTTAGCCTCTATCGTGTGCATAAGTACCCTCCCTGTTTCTTGCTTGCATATTACATTCTAACCATCGAGAGTAAAGAAATCGCTAACGTTTCTCTCACATTTCTAAAGAATATATAAAGAAAGCACGCCGATTAAGAATACCATTAACACGCATTTTCGAAAAGCACTTGTCCGCCTCTTCTGTTTTCTGATTCACATCTGTTCGAACATAAAAAACGGCTGCCATTTCTGACAGCCGGTTCTTGTTTAATCGATGTATATATCAGATTAGAAAAGCTCTACAGCCTTGCCCTCTGTATCGAAGATCTTCTTCTCAGCAGCTACTACATAAACGTCGCCACCAAGCTTTGCAGCCTTCTTCTCGATAGCCTTGATGTCGATCTGCTGGCCATCAAACTCGAAGATGATCTTGCCGAGCTTCTTAGCCGGAGCCTTCTTAGCAGCAGCCTTCTTAGCCGGAGCTTTCTTAGCAGCAGCCTTCTTTGCAGGAGCAGCCTTCTTAGCCGGAGCAGCTTTCTTAGCAGCAGCCTTCTTTGCCGGAGCCTTCTTAGCAGCAGCCTTCGGAGCTTCCTTCTTAACTTCTACCTTCTTTGCAGCCTCAACCGGCTTAACCTCAGCAACAGCTTTAACTGCATCTTTGTTTGCACTCTCTTTTACCATTTTGAGAATCCTCCATAAATGTAATTATGATATAAAATCACGCAATCATTATCTGCACCGGTTTCCTGATGCGACTTCATTATAACATAGTCATATTTTTTTAACTATGTACAAAGTGCCGATAATTTGTATATCTTTCGTTAAGTTCGTGACGTATTTTCTACTACAAAAGCACTGGTTTCCGCGTTTTTCATTTTACATTTTAAAACGGTTAGCAAACGCTAACCGTTTTGATCTGCGTGTATTCTTATCCGCGGATAACACGTTCTAATTCTGATGATGTAAGCATCGCACACGAAGGATCGTTCACTTTTTTCACACTGTAAATATAGATAACCGATAAGAAATACTCTGCAGTTTTTCCTGCATCACCCTTTGCAAAAGCACCGTCTTTCTGGCCGCTTTTGATGATACTCTTCATCAATTCAAAAAACGGATTTTCATCTTTATTCTTTCCCTTCGCAATACCTTCCAGCGCGAGGATCATGTAGTTCACATACGACTTATCCGCATCAAGTTTTTTCAAAATCAGATCAGAAACATAGCGCAGTTTTCTTACCGGCGGAACATCCATCTCACCGATATTAAGAAGATCATCTGTTGCGATTTTCTCCATCGAAAATTTCGTCAGCTCACGATACAGATCTTCCTTCGAATCGAAGTAAATATAAAGTGCACCCTGTGAAATTCTGATGCCTTTTGTAAGGTCACCGATCTTCGTTCCTTCGACTCCGTTTTTCGCAAAATACGGAACGGATTTCGTCAGAATATTTGTCTTCGATTCTTCTCTGATCCTATCGTTTTCTTCTCTCGATCTCGGCATAACCCTACCTCCTGTAACCACTGACATAAGCGTATCACACGTTGACTGAATGATTGTTCATGTTCAGAATAGCACGCCGTTTCACATCGCGCAACAGCGCCTGCAACATGTAGTAAAAACGTAACAGTATAAATGATGTACCGAAGAAAAAAACACGAGTGCTTTTCGATGAAAACGTATACTTCTGTTCTATAGTTTTTGCGTGAAATGAGAAGTAAAATAGAAGAAGAAAAAAGATGTTTTTCATGCGAGGTTTATCATGCAGATACTTACACTTTCTTCAACAGAAAATCCGGGATACTGGCTCAATGAAATCGGCAAAAGCACATGGGTCGCAGCGCCGTATCTTGTGAGTCTGGTTCGCGAAAACAAACTGAAAGAATTGTATGGTGAAAGATCGGAAATTTTTCTTCTTACCGAAGGAGAAAAACTGATTTCGTTCTGCACATATTCTGACATGGATGAGATCACGGATCCGGAGATCACACCCTGGGCGGGATTCGTTTTTACGTTCCCGGAATACCGCGGGCAGAGGAGAATCGGAAAGCTTCTCGAACATGTATATGCGCTTGCGAAAAAAGACGGATTTAAAACGCTTTACATTTCTACTGAAGAAGAAGGTCTTTATGAGAAATACGGTTTTTCTTTCTGGCAGGTCATGAATGAGGATCGCACCGGCGGACCGACGCGCGTGTACAGAAAAGGAATCGTGGATATGGATTACAGTGATGTGATCGGCAAGCTTGTCAGCGGTACGATCGACCGTCCTCTCAATTCCGCGCATCCGCGCCACCCCGAGATGATCTATCCGATCAACTACGGATACGTCGATGGTGTTCTCGGTGGTGACGGCGCGGAGCAGGATGTATATGTTTTCGGAATTGAAAAACCGATCAGTACTTACACCGGAAAAGTTGTCGGCGTCATCCATCGTCTCAACGATAACGAAGATAAATGGATCGTCAGTTTAAGCGGTGCGGAGATCCCGCGCGAAGAGATCTTAAATCGCACCGAATTCCAGGAGCAGTACTTCATGTCCGAGCTTTATCTTTAAGATCCGGTGAAGTCGTACTTTCTTACGCCCAGCATCCAGAACTTGTAGCTCAGGTAGAAGAACAGCACACCGAGCGCGGGCGCGCACCAGGTCAGGACCGGGATGTCGTTGGACTCGAGGATCGCAAGGCTCGGATAGTATGCCACGAACGCGATCGGGATCACGAAGGTAAAGAGGATCCTGAAGATGCCGTGGAAGATATTCGACGGATACTTCGCGAAGTCCTTGAAGCGGAACATGATGACCATGACATATCCCGAACCGACGATCCAGAAACATGTCGCTGCCGCTGCATTCATGATCGCAATCATGAAGAGCGATGCTGTCAGGAGGAACAGCACGAGTTTAAGTATCACGACCGGTGTCACCGGGATTCCGATGTTGACCCACGCATAGATGAGCGTGCCGATACCGAATGCTAACTGCCCCAGTCCTTTTACATCGAAAACTTCCGACATGAAGTAGAAGAACACATTGATCGGGCGGAAGCAGTACTTGATAAAGTCGCCGCTCTGCACCTGGAATCGCAGGTTCCAGTTGTTGTCGAAAAAACACTGGACCGGCGTCAGCGCGATCAGTGAAAATCCGTAGAGGAACAGCATGTGATGGTAGTCCCAGCCGTTGATCGTCGGGAAGTTTTTGAAGAGGATGAGGAATGTAACGAAGCCCGAAAGATTCGTCATGATCATGCCGATCGTGGAGATGATAAAGTCCGCACGATAACTCATCTTACTCTTTAAGTCCTGCACGAGGATCTTCCTGTATATTCTTAAGTAGAAGCCGAAGCCTCTCCTGTGCTTTTGTGTTGTCATAACGTTTTCCATATCAGCCTCCGTTAACGGTGATTTTTCTGACGGAATAGTTCCAGAAAAGAGTTCCCGCGAGTGTCAGGATCAGCGCCCACGCGAGCTGCAGTCCGAACATCGGAAGAAGTCCACTGATCGTATTCGTGTCGTTCTTTTCGAGAAGTATCGTCAGCGGGATGTCGTAGACCGCGCGGAACGGGAGGTACTGTACGACCTGCCGCAGAGCCTCCGGGAAGAAGGCCAGGGGGATCGACGCACCGGAAAGGAGGAGGACGATGGTTTCCTTTACGATGTTGATGCCCCAGGTCGACTCCGTGTAGAGGCAGATCGTCGCAACGATCATTTCCATGCTGAAGTTAACGACGAGTGCAATCACAGTTGATAATGCGAACCACAGAAGGTTTATCCCCATCGGGATCGCGCCGTGGGTGACGATCAGAACGACGATGAATGTCGGTACGAATGTCAGCGTGAAAAGCACTACATGTGATCCGGAGTAGCTCCAGAATGTGTACTCTCGAAAATTCATCGGTTTCAGAAGATCGAGTATGATCTTTCCGGACTGGATCGACCGGCTCATATCCCACACGACGAACATCTCGAGGAAGTTGAAGAGTGCGGTTGCCAGGATCAGGTAGATCATGGTGTCGGTAAACGTCATACCGTTGACGACGTCCGTGCCGGACGATGCGTAGATCGCCTTCCACAGGTAGTACACGAGTACGAGATATATCAAGTTGGCAAAGAGCGTGACTGCGGTGCCGAGGCGGTACTGGAGAGACTCCATGATGCCCGCGCGCGTCAGCGCCAGATGTCTTCTCAGATTCATGGTTTATGCCTCCCCTTTCGCGTTCTTGTCATCTTCAGCAGAAGCCGCCGGCACAGGTGCTTTTGAAGCGGAACTGCCTTCGTAGATCTTCTTGATGACTTCTTCGGTCGAGATCTCCTGGAGCTGGATATCCTTGATCTTATGCTCCTTCTGCTTTTCGAGGATGACCTGCATAACGTCTTCCTTCGTCTCGTCGATGACGCGCTCTTCCCATGTGTCATCGCTGAGGCGCATGCGGAGCGTCCGGTAGGAACCGAAGTAGGACTTCAGGTGCTCGATGTCATTGTCGTAGATCTTCTTTCCTTCGTCGATGATGACGATCCTCTTGCAGAGCGCATCGACGTCGCCCATGTCGTGTGTCGTCAGGATAACGGTCGTGCCCTTCTCCTTGTTGAGTCCCTTGATGAGGTCACGGATCTTCGACTTCATCGAGACGTCGAGTCCGATGGTCGGCTCGTCGAGGAAGACGATCGCCGGGTTGTGGAGGAAGGCCGCCAGGATATCGCTCAGCGTTCTCTGTCCGAGCGACATCTGACGGACGGGCTTATGGAGGATCGGCTCGATATCCACGAGCGAACGGTAAAGCTCCAGCATGTCTTCGTAGTCCTTCTTCGGCACCATGTAGATGTCGCGGAGAAGGCGGAAGGATTCGATCAGCGGGAGCGACCACCACAGCTGGCTTCTCTGTCCGAAAACAACACCGATGTGCTCGGAGTTCTTCGTGCGTTCCTTATACGGCACGACGCCGTTGACGAGGATGTCGCCGGATGTCGGCTCGAGGACTCCGGTCATCATCTTGATGGTCGTGGACTTGCCTGCGCCGTTCGGTCCGAGATATCCGATGATCTCGCCGCGGCCGATCTCAAGAGATACGTCCTTAACCGCGGAGATCGTCTTGTAGTCACGCGAGAAAAGGTCGCGGATGCTGCCCTTCAGGCCTTCGTGACGGTTGAGGATCTTAAAGTCCTTGCAGACATTCTTCATTACAATTGCGTTTTCCATTTGTGTTTGCATTTGTGTTTCCCCTTATCTTTTTACTCTTGTTTATGTATTTATCTCTCTGCATTGGCTTTATGCAGATCCGTTGATATTTATGCGGTTTATACTGCTGTTTTCTGTGGTTTCTTCCGGCGCCATCACGTGGTTTTTCGAAAAACGTGATTTCCCTTGATGGCTTTTTTCGACATCGTCAAGGGTTTGCCCGGAAACTGTTGTTTCCCGTGACAGTTCTTTTCCCGAAGAAGCGGGATCCGTCTTCATTTTATGTAAATTGAAGTGATTATATGCGATTCATATTCAAAAGCACTGTTCCGCGTCAAGGTTTTTTCATGATTCTTCATTTTCACGTGACATGCAACGTCTCAACTCGTCAGGTGCTTTTCCCAAAATCGTGGTTTCCCTTGATGTCCATCCGCATCACAGCATCTTTTCCATATATCCGCAGGTGAACGGGAAGAAATCGAACTTCTTTGTGCCGAGATGCATGAAGCCTTTCGACTCGTACCATTTTCGCAGGCGCACGTTCTCTTCCACGATTCCGATATTGAGTTTCTCCGCGCCGAGTTCGCGGGCACGCTTGAAAGCATCCTGCAGGAGCAGGTCTCCGATCCCGTCGTGGCGGTGCTCCGGGAGCACGCAGAGGTTGTTGAGTTCCCACTCGGTATCGCTCTGCTTCGCGAGGGAATAATAGCCCAGCATCTTTCCTGAGCCGGATCCCGCGTTATCGCCGGAACCATCGTCGGATCCTTCGTCGGAGAAGAAACCGTACATCGGCCGTTTCTCAACTTCCATCTGATACATAAGGCGGTCTTCCGTTGTCGCGAAAGCAGTGAATCGCGGTGCGTTTTCTGCTGTAAATCCCAGCTCGTCAGCAACTGTCATGAAGCTCTCTGTGATCACGCGCACGCTCTCTTTAATTTCTTCTTTAGTAATTTCACGGATCATGTTTCTTCTCCTTTCTTTTTCCTTTTTTTCTGCTCGAAAAGCACTTGTCCCTGTTTTTGTTCCCCCTCACCGGCGCCGGTGTATCTTGGGTGAAATGGGGCTTGCTTTTCTTTACAATTGCAAGTATATTGTATGTAAAAGTGCTTTTCTACATGGAATTTAGCCTAATTCTATAACTATCTTCCACGATTTTGGAATATAGTTATAATTCGTTGGAATATCAGAGTATAAACGAAGAATAAACGAGGTAATTAATGAACCGCGACATCATGGGATTGATCGTTAAGCGCGAAGATGGTTCGGAAATCGTCAATTACGACGACCCCCAATTCCCTTCCTATATTTTTGAAGGCTGGGTCAAGCCGAATGTCACGTGGGAGCGCGTCCCGCATTTTCATGAGGACATCGAGATGTGTACTGTCACGTCGGGCAAGATGGCGTACTCCGTCAACGGTAAGACCATCATGCTCCACGAGGGCGACACGATCTTCATCAACTCCAATCAGATACACTACAGTATGGCGATCGACAACACGACCGCGCGGTACATCATCTTCATCGCGCACCCGGCGATCCTGCATTCGTCGGTGGCTGTCGAGATGCAGGCGATCCGCGCGATCACCGATAATAAGGACATCCCGTATCTTCGTTTCCGCGACATCGACGAGATGACCGAGGAGATGTACCGGCTCATGCACACGCTGCCGGCAAGCCGCCACTGTCCTTTTGAGATCACGAAGCAGTTCTTCCAGATATGGGACCTGGTCATCAAGAGATCCGAGATCATCGGCATCCTCGGACCTGAGGAAGCGCCGGACTCGAGGATGCAGACCTTTAAGAATATGATGCACTTCATCTCGAATAACTATCAGCGGACGATCACGCTC
The DNA here is from genome assembly GCA_024695545.1 of Clostridiales bacterium. The sequence goes on along the minus strand of JAILHZ010000030.1, from coordinate 2,578 downwards.
GATGAGATCGCCTCCTCCGCGAACATCAGCAAATCGCTCTGCAACCTTCTTTTCAAGCAGTTCGTCAACGAATCGCCGATCAGTTATCTCATGCATCTTCGCGCGAGAAAGGTTGCCGAGTATCTCCGTTCCAGTTCACTGAGCATGACCGAGATCGCCTCTCTTTCGGGCTTTACCGGTGTCAGCTACATGAGCGAGACCTTCAAGAAATTCTTCGACTCCACGCCTCGTGATTACCGAAAGATGTGGCAGCAGAATTCCGCCGAGCAGATTGAAGCGCTCGACGCCATCAACGCACCTTCGGCGAAATAATCCGGCAGCAGATGGGAATACGGGTGTGTATTTGGCAGATGCGGACGATGAAAATGAGTGTTGTTGAAGTATAATTGTACGTATATTGAGTATATTCTGAACATAAATCAGACATAATAAGGAAGGTTTTCACCAATGGCAACTTTATGTAAGAACTGCGCCACACCGCTTCTTTTCGATCCGACGAAGCAGAAGGTCGTCTGCCCGAATTGCGGCGGCACCTGGGACGCGGAGGAAGTCGAGTCCACCGAGAAGAAGTATAAGGAGAATGAGCGTGCAGTCTCTGCGGCTGAAGTCTATGGCGTCGACCCGGGCACGGCCCAGGAGTTTTTCGACTGCTATATCTACACCTGCGGATCCTGCGGCGGCGAGATTTCAATCAACGGCACCGAGGCTTCTACGAGGTGCATTTACTGCGGCAGCTCGAGCGTAGTTTTTAACCGTATATCTAAGGAAAAAGCACCGGAATTCATCCTTCCGTTCTCGGTCAGTAAGGAGCAGGCGGTAGAGCTCGTGAAGAACAGATTCAAGCACGGTGTTTTCATTCCGAAGGAGGTCAAGAACTTCCAGCCGTCGGAGGTCCGCGGCATCTATGTTCCCTACTGGATCGCCAACGCATATCACGTAGAAGCCGCTGTTTTTTCCGGTGAGGTAGAGAGCGGTAAGCATACCGTTACCAAGTACTGGGAACGTTCGGGAAAGATGATGGTCAACAATCTTCCCGTAGACGGATCGCAGATGCTCTCGGACGAGAGCTCCCAGCGTCTGGAACCCTACGATTTCTCGGCACTGAAGCTTTTCGATGAGGATTATCTCCTCGGCTTCTACTCGAATGTATCCGATATTTCCAATGCGGATCTGACGGAGGTCGTCACGCTCCGCGCACGCGAAGCATTTAACGAGAAAGCCGCAAAGACTTTCCACGCTTCCAATAAAAAGGTCGAGTCGGAGCGCTCTTCCACGCTGATCGACCGCGATGTACGATACGCGATGCTTCCCGTATGGTTCGTCTGCTACGAATTTGAGGGCAAGCACAACACCATTATGGTAAACGGTCAGACCGGCAAGGTCGTATGCGGTATTCCGTGGAACAAGAAGATTTTCACGGGATTTGTCGCAGGGCTCTCCACTCTCTTCACCGTATTCCTGACATGGTTCTTCGGAAGTGCCTTCCTGCCGGCAATGTTCGAATCCTACACAAATAAAAGAAGATACAGATCTTCTTCCAGCAACAACAATCCGGTCAGCATTATCGTTGCCGGGTTCATGGTCGCAGCCGCCGTATTCCTTGTCGGATTTGCGGTGTATAAGAAAGTCGTGAAACAGCTGCAGCTGACGCAGTCGAAATCGATCTTCAACTTCATGAAGAAGAGACAGGGGTGATATAGATGGATGGATTAATCTGGATACTTGCACTTATCATGGGCGCATCCATCGGCATCGGTCTTGCCTTTCTGATCTGCGCACTCATGCTGAACAAATCGAACAACAAGGGCGACAGCCGTCTGAAGCCTGAGGACTACAGCACGGATATCATTTCATTCTCTGACGAGGACAACATGAAAAACAACCGTCAGCAGTTCAACTATCTTGTGGATGTGAACATCGAAACAATGTGCAGAAGCAATGAGTACATGCTTCGCCACTTGAAGGCTCTGCCGTTCGGGTCCACGGAACCGGTCGCCCGCTATATTCCCGACAGCAAAAATGATGCGGCCTTCGAGGCAGCCAATGCGATGAGAGAGCCTGTCATCTTCTCATCGGATTCCCTGAGCGCTAGTGCTTTTCACAAAGGACTCGTACTCGGCCTCGGCACCTCGATCACGACCAGCAAGTTCGGTTCTTACCGCACACTTTCCGGAAGGGATGCGACAGCAGCTGCGTATAATTCCCTGTCCGGCTCCGGCGCAACAACAAATTACGCTGCGGCCGCGACGATAGCTTCCCCGGCCTCTGCGCCGATGGGTGGTGTGGCTCCCGCGACTCCAATGGGTGGCGTGGCTCCCGCGGCTCCGATGGGAGGAATGCCGGCATCTTCTCCTGCTGCCATGCCCGGAACCACCGCTGCTATCGGCGGTATTCCCGTTTCTGCTCTTGTCAGCGGCGTGATGCTCGAGAGCTCCTGGGCGGCGGCCAGAAGACAGAACATGGGCATCGACGGAAGGACGGCGGGCCGGGTCAAGGAAGTCAAGATCGATCCGACTGCCGGTAACAAGCAGGGCCGCACGATGACGCAGGAAGAGATCGATGCTTTCTGGAACGGCGG
>JAILHZ010000029.1 GCA_024695545.1 Clostridiales bacterium | reverse complement strand
TCCCAGGCCTTCAGTCTGCCGTGGATCGCCAGATCCTGCGGGATATATCCGAGGTGTTTACTGAGTTCCTTTTTATTCTTTCTAAAGTCTTTTCCCATGAATTCCACAGTACCGATCGTCGGGCGGACGATGTTGCAGATCATGTGCATGGTCGTCGATTTGCCGGCGCCGTTCGGTCCCAGAAGACCGAAGATCTCACCTTTCTGGATCTCGATATTGAGATTATCGACAACGACTTTGTTTCCGTACTTCTTCGTCAGGTCTGTAAGTTTCAGAATCGTTTCCATCCGTATCACTCCGTTGCAAAATGTGTTTATCGCGGAAAGCCGGGAGGAGGGTGCATGCGCGGAGGATTCCGGACGCGTCCCCGCCTTCCACTGGTATCAGCATACCAGTGCTGCTTCAACGGGATAAGTGAAAAAAGACACGATTTCGGATATGACTTTAGTCATGTTGTAATCAGAAAGCCGGCGGAAAAGCACTTCTGCCTTGCCTTCCGGCTTCCTTTCATACTTTCTTTATGACGATCTCCGCGACGAATCCGCCGCCATCACGGTTTCTGAGTTCAAGGCCGCCGCCCATGCGCTCCATGAAGTTCGAAGCAAGGTAAAGTCCGAGGCCGGATCCGTCTTTTCCGGATTCCGACGCAACAGAGCCTCTATAGAACTTTGCCGTCAGCATCGCCATTTCTTCCTCCGGGACGCCGGGACCTCTGTCCGAAAGGGTCATGTGAATGTGATGCTCTGTCGATGTGAAGTCCACTTCCAGCGGAGTTCCTGCATACTTAAAGGAGTTACCCGCAATATTATCGATGACCTGTTCGAGGCGGAGCTTATCGACAGAGATCAGACACTCCGGCACTTCACTGTTCTGCACAACCTCGCCGTAGAAACGAAGATCCGAGATCATGCCGGCAAGGATCAGTGACGTCTCTTCTTTCGGCTCGACCTTCAATTCTTCAAGTTCTTCGAGAGTCGCACGGAACATGTTGTCGATCAGGTGTTCGACAGACGAAGCCTTCGATTTGATGACCGAGATCTTCTCGGCAATATCCGGCTCCTTATACTTCATCTCCATAACTTCACAGGTTGCCTGGATCGTCGCAACCGGCGTCTTGATATCGTGCGACAATTCCGCCACAAGTTCCTGTTTACTGCGGTTCGCTTTCATCTCGCGCTCCGCCGACTGCTTCAGCTCTTCTCTCATCTGGTCGAATGACTCGGTAAAAGCACCGAAGTAATTGTGCTTCGTCATCTGAAGCGGCATATCGAGATTTCCCTTACTTACCTGCGATGCGAAAGTCCGAAGCTTATTAAACGGCCGGATATAGAAATACCATACGAACAGGATCAGAAGAAGTCCTGTAAGAAGAACTGCGCCGCAGGAAGCCAGAAGCTGGATCTGCTGTTTTCTCACGATCGCCTGATACTCTTCCGCACGCGCTTCAAATGCGACCTTGCCGACGATCACGCCGTCTTTCCGAAGATCAAAGACAGACCATCCGGTACGGATCCAGTTGTTATTTACGGACTCATAGTTATCATCGGTAAGAAGTGCGATATCGCAGTTGTATTCTGCTTCAAGAGACCGGATCTTCGCAGTATCCGAAAGATCCTCCTTATTCTGAAGTGATGACGCGATCTTATCGGCATTCGTATTCAGTTCGAGCATATCGATCGGGAACTCGGTACTGCTGCCGATGCGGTTCCAGAAGAAGAATCCGACAAGAAGCACCAGAAGGATATATCCGATTGTGATCACACGCATCTTCATGACGGGATCTCCAGCATATAACCCGTGCCCCAGATCGTCTTGATCCACTTCGGTGAATTCGGGTCTTCTTCGATCTTCTCACGGAGTCTTCTGACATGCACATTGAGCGTGCCGTCCGTATAGAAAGAATCTCCCCATACATCCGAGAAGAGTTTCTCCTTCGTCACGATCGTATTCTTATTCTCATAAAGGCAGGAAAGAAGCTGGAACTCCTTCGCCTTGAGCGGGATGCTTCTTCCTTCGATGATCGCACTCATCGTCGCTTCATCGATGGCAAAAGCACTTTCCTCCGGCGCCGCTTCTTTTCCGATCAGGGATCTCATAGTCTCCAGGCGCTTGAGCTGGACCTTTACCTTCGCCAGCAGCACACTTAATGTATATGGCTTCTTTATATAATCATCGCCGCCGATATTCAGAGCCACCAGCACATCGTCATCACTCTGGCGCGCACTGATGAACAGTATCGGTGTATCGTATTTTTCACGAAGAGTTTTACAGAGCGTAAATCCGCTCTCATTTCCGAGGTTGATATCCAGAAGGAAGATATCTGCCGTATTATCTTTCAGAAAAGAAAGGCACGATTCCGCATCCGTTGCGACTGCACAGGAAACCTCGAACATCTCGAAGTACTCCTTCGTCATATTCGAAAGCTCCACCTCATCGTCGATGATCAGACAATTATAATTCATCTCTCTTCTTCTCCTTTTATCCTTCAGGATGCCCGGATCTTCCGGACATCCGAAAGAAATCTTCTAAGTCCAGAAACTTCCGGAAGATCATCACGTATCTCTTTTCCGGAAAAGAATCTTTCCATCCCTGTTTCTCCGAGCGGGATCTTCTTATTTCCGCCATGGTAGTCGCTGCCCGCTGTAACATACAGCCGGAGATCCTGTGCGATCTTTAGCGCTTCCCGGATCATGGCATCATCAAAGTCCGAATAAAACGCTTCGATGCCCAGCAGTCCGCATCCCGAAAGACGCTCAACTCTTTTCCTTAGGTTATCGACCGGTATACGCGAGCTGCCGCTCCCGAAGAAAGGATGCGCCAGCACCGGGATTCCGCCGGCGCCTAAGATCCCCTGGATCGCATCCTTCGGGTGCACATATTTTTCCGCGTTCGGGATCTTATTGATATATTCTTCAAAAGCCTGCTTTCTGGAAGAGACAAAACCGCACTTCACCATTAGGTTTTCGATATGAGGCTTCCCCGGATTATCCAGCGACATAAGATTCCTGACCTCTTCCTCCGGGAACCGGATATTCCATTCTTCGGCAAGGAACTTCAATCTTCTTCTGACAGTGTCCATACGATAGTTATGGCCGGTCTCAACGACCTTCCGGATCGATTCCGACTCCGGATCGTATCCGTATCCCAGGATATGGTATTTTCCTTCTTCGTCTTTACAGGAGAACTCGACGCCCGTTATGAATTCCGGATCACCGTTTTTCAGAAGGCCAGGGATGATGGTGCTGCACTTGATCGCATCGTGATCGGAAACAGAAAACACGTAAAGTCCTGCTTCCCGAGCCTTTTCCAAGATCTCCTCAGGACGGTCCGTGCCGTCCGATACAGTCGTATGCATATGCAGGTCGATTTTTTTCATTCCTTCATCCCCATGTTCAAAACTACTTTTATATTATACAACGAAACCAGGCGCATTTTCTTCGTGTAAGAATTAGTTAAGGATTGCATAAGGGTTGTGTAAAACATTCTTCTCGGGGAAGTTCTACACTATGATTGTAAGATCGAAAACGAAGCGGGGCGGACGCGCCAAGCGAATGAAAAACACAAACTAAAGGAGAAACACATATGCAGACGAAAGAGATGGCAAGAGGAACCGCATCGATGATGCAGAATGTAACATATCTCAATACCAAGGACGTGATCCTGGAAGCAAAAGATCTCTGCAAAACATTTTCAAACGAGAGCGTACAGCAGCACGTTCTGAGAAATCTCAATATCGAAATCAGAAAGGGAGACTTCACCGTTATCATGGGTGACTCCGGTGCAGGTAAATCCACTCTTCTTTACGCACTGTCCGGCATGGACCGTCCGAGCCTCGGAACAGTCACCTACGGCGCTGAAGAGATATCCAAATACAATAACGACAAGCTGGCCCGTTTCAGAAGAGAGCACTGCGGATTCGTTTTCCAGCAGAACTACCTGAACGACACGATGAGCGTTCTCGATAACATCATGGTCAGCGGTCTTCTGAAGCATAAGAACAGAAAAGAACTCGCCGCGAAAGCAAAGAAACTTCTTTCCCAGGTCGGTCTTTCCGAGAACAGTTACGGTAAGTTCCCGAACCAGTTAAGCGGCGGTGAGAAGCAGCGTGTCGCGCTGGTAAGATCCGTCATCAACGAGCCGGAAGTGCTTTTCGCGGATGAGCCGACAGGCGCTCTGAACTCTCAGAACACAACCGCCGTTCTCGATGTACTTTCCGAGATGAACGGACGCGGTCAGAGCATCGTAATGGTTACACATACAATTGCTGCAGCCGAGCGCGGCAACCGCATCCTCTACTTAAGAGACGGCGTGATCTGCGATGAGATCGAACTCTCTCCGTATAACGGTCCGGACAAAGAGCGTCACGCAAAGGTCAGAGCATTTCTTTCGAATATGGGGTGGTAAGATATGTATTCATTATTTTTCATTGCAAAAAAGAATCTCAAGAAGCATAAGGGCGAGGTCGCTATTCTGTTCGTACTGATCTTCCTGGCCGCAACACTTCTCTTCTCGAGCCTCTCTCTGATGCTCTCCGGCGAGAATATAATGAAACAGTGTGAGGACACCTATCACACCTCGGATCTTCTGGTATTTGAATCCTCTTTCATGGGTGAGAAGTCCAGTAATCCGAAGGCTGACTCCGAAGCCTTCCGTCAGGTGATCGCCAATGTTCCCGGAACAAAGATGGCCGAGTCGGCAGGCATCGTCGAGTGGGCCTGCGATTATTACTACGGCAGCAAGACCGCGGACGATGCAACTTCGTATGAGTTCTTCCTCCAGAACTCTGCGCAGCCTACTTATCTCAATGCTTTTCCGAAAGAATTCGAGAATCTCGCAGATAACGAGATCGTAGTCCCATATCACCTGAAGTCCAACATTAAAGTCGGAGACAAAATGGTCCTCAAGGGAAATGGTATGGAGTTTGAGTTTACCGTCAAGGGATATCTGGAAAACCTCTATTTCGCGACGACCATGAACATTTCCGGTTATCTGGTCCTGGTCAGCCCGGATGTTTTTGAGACGATCTCTGCTCATCTCGAACCGGAAGCGACAGGTTCTTTCGTTTCCTGTCTGGTGGAAGACGGCGTAGACATTGACGAGTACGATACAGCAGTAAAGCGCGCTTTTGGCGAGAACACACCGAACACAGTCGCAAAGAGTGTTATGGAACTTGGTACCTTTGCCGTTTCCGGTATCGCTTCCTCTATCATCCTGATCTTCACCGTAATCCTTGTTGGTCTTGCGCTCATCATCATGCACTTCTCCATCAAGAACTTCATCGAGATGAACATCCAGAATATCGGTCTTCTTCAGGCCAACGGTTATACGGCAAAAGCACTGCGCTGGTCCTGTGTGATGGAAGAGATGCTGATCTGCGTCGCAGCAACGATCTCCGCTGTTATTGTCGGCATCCTGATCAGCCCGCCGCTTAGCTCCCTGCAGGGCACTCTGATGGGCCTGACCGGCTTCTCCGGCGTATGCATGCCTGCTCTGGTCTCCACACTGATCCTCATCCCGGTAATGGTCTTCCTGGGCACTCTCCTTGCTTCCAGAAGCTATAAGAAACTTACCGTTCTGGAGTCTCTCCGTTCCGGTGTCAGCAACCATAACTTTAAGAAGAATCATTTCGCACTGGAAAAGACATCCATGCCGCTTGATCTGGCACTTTCCGGAAAGAGCATCTTCGGACGTCCGAAGAAGAGCATCTTCATCGCTCTGATCGTTGCCCTTCTGACCTTCTCCACATGTCTGGGCTTCACACTCTTCCAGAACTTCGCCATGGATCAGACCTCCATGCTCAAGCTGGTCGGATTCGAGGCGGCAGACATTCAGATCGGTTCCAACGGTAACGAAGAGATCCTGGAAGAGCTGAAAGCGGATCCGGATGTAGAGCGCGTCGGAACACAGATGACGATCACAAGTGTCGAGATCACCCATCTGGACAAGTCCCGTTCGATCGGTGTCGACACTTATAGAGACATGGATCATCTCGAATATGAATACCTTCTGGAAGGACATCTTCCGAAGTCGGAAAACGAGATCGTACTGACCTTCATCGAAGCTGATAAACTTGACGCAAAGATCGGTGATGTCGTAAATGCCAAGACACGTGACGGATCCGGCACAGTTGCTTTTACCGTATGCGGTATCGACCAGAAGATCAACAATATGGGTAATAAGGCCCTGGTCACCGAAGACGGCGCAAAACGCATCGATCCCAACTACAAGTACGGCGCGGCACTGGTCTATCTCAAGAACCCGACCGACGAGAACATTAAAGCATTTAAGAATAAGTGGAGCGAGAAATATCCGCAGTACAGCATCCTGATGATTGATGACCTGATCGGTTCGACCATCGATACCCTGACCACTTCCATGGTCTCCATCTGCGTAATCTTCGTTGCCATGACCTGCTTCGTAGTTGTCCTCACTGAGATCCTTCTGACAAGATCGCAGATCATCAGAGAAAGATCCGAACTTGGCGTCAGCAAAGCACTCGGCTACACTTCCGGCGAACTGATCAGAAGAGTCATGCTCTCGAATATCCCGATCATCGTCATCGGTATCCTCTTCGGATTTGTGCTCCATATGACACTGGCTGACAAGTTCCTGCTCCTGGGCCTGAACACCTTCGGCATCAAGCAGACCAACCTCACCACCAATCCAGTCTGGTTCCTGGTCACTCTCCTGATCATTGTGGTTTGCGCTCTGCTCACCAGCTTCCTGAGTTCCAGAAAGATCAGCAAGCTCGAACCGGTACGTATCCTGAAGGAAGAGTAATTACGGAAAATGTCATAATCAGAGGGAGCCGGTTTTTCGAAACCGGCTCCCTCTTTTCATTCAGCAAATGTCTGAATGTCAGAAAACAAAAACGCGCATTTTGTGTTAAAAATATAGAAATCCCTCGAAATTATTTGACACAGAAAAACCGCAAGACTATCATTTCTGTTGGTACAAGACACACGTACCGAAACATGATTTTTATGAGGAGACTAAAGTTATGAAAACAGTAATGAAGAAGATGGCTGCTATCGTTCTTGTAGGTGCTACAGTACTTTCTCTGGCAGCTTGCTCCAAGAAGAACAAGGCTCTCACTGCTGCCGAATTCACAACCAAGCTGGAAGCTGAAGGTTTCACAGTTGAGGATAAGGGTGTAGACGCTGAGACCGGTGCAACAATGACAGAAGCTACTAAGGATGGAGTTACAGCCGACCTGGGTGTATTTGCTGACAAGGATACAGCTAAGGAGCTGTTCAACCAGACAAAGAGCACCATGGATGCTCTTGCAGAGCTTTCCAAGCAGATGGGTCAGGAAATGAAAGTATCCACATCTTCCAACAAGATCACTATGGAGGGTGGCGCAGACGGTTATTCCGTAATCATCCTTGCCGATAACACGATCGTAACTGTTGCTGCAGAACCCGGCACAGATGAAAACATCAGCGCTGCTAAGTCCGTTCTGAAGGCTCTTGGTTACTAATACCTTCGAAGCTAAACAGAAAAAACCAAAGTGGCGGTTCCAAACGGAGCCGCCACTTTTTTCGGCCGGAACCGGAAACCGGCTGCGGGGAAAAACTATTTAATTTTTTTCAATATAAATATATAATTGAGCCAGTTTGGAAACGGGAGATATGGTAATTGGATAAGCAGAATAAACTTTGCGCAACATTTGCAAAAAAATATAGCGAGAACACGATCGCTCTTTCAGCGTCGATCATACTCGCATTGGTTTTCGGAATAAACAGCCCACTACACCCCTGGATAGGTACGGAGACCGGAACTGACTCGAGTGTCTTTAAGACAGTCGTCATGATGATGGAACGCGGTTATCAGCCCTACAAAGATTCCTTCGATCACAAGGGTCCCTTCCTCTACATCCTTAACTGGCTCGGAAACAGAATATCGCCTTATAACGGAATATGGTGGATCGAGGTCGCAGCGATTGCCATCACCCTCTTTATGCTGTATAAGACAGCCCGTCTGGTATGCGGAAAGCTTTCGTCTGTCCTGACTGCGCTGACTGCTTTTTCACTGGCCTTCACCTATTTCGAAGGCGGTAATTTTTCTGAGGAATATGCCATGCCCTGTATTGCAGTCGCATTGTTCTTCTTCCTCGACTACCTTCTGAACGGCCGTATTACCAGACTGCGTCTGATCATTTCGGGCTGCTGTTTCGGAATGGTACTCATGTTAAGGCCGAATATGATCTCCGTCTGGATCGTCTTCTGTATCCTGATCACGATCCTTCTTCTGAAGGAAAAGAAGATCAAAGAATGGTTTGGCTTTGTACTGTGGTTTTCAATCGGCACAGCGATCGTTCTTCTTCCGATACTCATTTGGCTGGCATCCAATCACATCCTCATGGAATGCTTCGAGTCGTACATCCTTTTCAATATGAAGTATTCCTCGAATGAGACCGTCCGCACGACTTTTGGCATAAAGTGGTATTCCTTCTTCCATTTCTACAATTCTGTTGTCTTTATCTTCGCCTTCTTCGGCCTTATTTCTCATATACGCCGCCTCGAGAAAAAGACAAGCATTTCATACATGGTCTATCTGCTAGGAACGATCCTCCTTTTGACAATGAGCGGCATGCACTACGATCATTACGGACTTATCCTGATCCCTGCAGTAGTGTACCCCATCGGCCTTATCTTCTCTGATATAGAAAACCTTCAGGAATCCGGCACATCGAAGACGGCAATCACGTTAGTCGCGCTTTATCTATTAAGCTCACTGATCCTTCCGAACTGGAACAGCAGTATCTCATCCATCCCACTGAAATACGAGCAGAAGGATGAGGTGGCGTACATGGAAGTAACTACTGATGTACTTAAGCTGATCGATGAATACACCGACGAAGATGATCCTATTTCCGTATATGGTAACTGGGATATCATATATGTTCTGAGCAACCGCAGACACGCTACCAGATACTCATATCAGTTCCCTATCGGAGTAGTCGATCCGACGATCATGGATGAATACATATCGTCCCTTCAGAAGGAATTACCGAAAGTAATCGTAGTCAGTTACAGCCGCTACGACGGAACTATCGGAGAATTCCTGAAGAAGAATAATTACTCTGTGAAGTTCTGCACCAACCGTAACGCACCGGAAAAGAGCACCATGCTTTTTGTTAAAGAGTAATCCCTTTTAACACATAAAGAAAACCCTCAAGGCTTTCACCTTGAGGGAATATTCTTGTGTCCTGATGGACTTAAACAAACTCAAAAATGTTAGAGAGAAACTCTATCTGATACTTCACTCAAGCAACGGAAGGATTCAACAGACCCCATTGCCTGAGTTGTATGTTCGTCCTGCATCGGTCTGTCCTCCTTTGTTCTTTCTATGGTTTTATTCTAAAAAAGAAAAGTGTATGGACTATGGCTCATTTGTTAACAATCTAAGAAGACATAATCAGAATTGTGAAAATCACCGTCACAAATTCCGGAACCGCTTTATTTCTCCGCATTCTCCGGCTCATCCGACTGTGTCGCATCGGATTTCAGCTGGCTGGCATAGTATGCTTCGAAGTTCGGGCGCGCGGCTCTGTAGTACTTCTCCAACGCCGGATCGAATTGTGTCCCCATGCCCTCCAGAATGATCGCGTCAGCCTTTTCGAACGGCATCTTCTCTTTATATACACGCTTACTGACGAGAGCATCGTATACGTCTGCGATCGCCATGATTCTCGCCTCGAGAGGAATGTCGTGTTCCGCACGTTTCTCAGGATATCCTTTTCCGTCCCATCTCTCGTGATGGAAATGCGCGACATTTACGGCGATCCTCCGGAACTCTTCGTCATCGGTATCCTTCAGGATCTCATGAACGACCTTCGCACCTTCCGCCGAATGTGATTTCATGATCTCGTATTCTTCCGGCTCATATCTTCCCGGCTTAAGCAGCACGGCATCCGGGACCGCAATCTTTCCGATATCGTGCATCGGAGCCGCCTTGACGACAGAGTGGCAGAATTTCTTCGAAAGGTTTAATGCCGCATCTTTCTTCATCTCCTCGATGATCATGCGCACGCCTTCACTGGTACGCTTGATGTGACCTCCGGTAAACGGGTCACGGCTTTCAACCATGGTCGCCATACTGACAAGCAGATGATCGTTCATCTGCATGATCCGCTCGGTTTTCTGGTCTACTTCAAAGCGCAGAACAGTGTTAAATTTCTCCTGAAATTCGATGTTTTTGACATCCGTCGTATCGTCCGTGATAAACAGCTGGTATCCTCTTTTCTTCTTGCCGTCATAGAGATGATTGACATCAACATGTACGATCCTCTCCCCGTCTTCCAGATGGTAATGGATGTGATTCTCGTCATCGATCTTCCCTTCGTTAAAGTCTCTGATCCACGACAGGATCGTCGCCTGGCACTTCGGATTGTCCTTGACCGGCTTATCTACGTGAAGTTCACTAAGGAAAGGGAACCATTGCTTCGCTGTCTCATTACATCCCAGATAGCGAAGACGGAAATCGAGGGAGATAAACGCGGTATTTCCCTTCTGCACCAGCGACTCGAGCGCGGATTCATTGATATCGTAGAGTTCGAGCCGGTGAACGATAAGAAGATATATGAACTGAGCCAGGACATAAGACGCTGCCGCCAGTTCGATCTCCTCAATAAAGGATCTGCCGATATAAAAAGTGGCCATCGACAGGACGACAGGAACAAACAGCATATGAATAACTCTGTGCGAGACATCGTTCTTCTTGATCAGGCTGTAGATCAGCGCAACAAGACAGATAAGGAAACAAATGAAGATCCATGAATAAAGAATATCGTGCCAGACTCCGTATTCTTTCTCCGTCAGGAAAGAAATGCCGTTTCTCGTCGTGAATCCGACCTTCTCATAGAACATGTCATTATGACCGATCGACAGGACCGGAAGATAAAACAGCACTGTAAGACCCACGAGGCTGCCGCGTATGGCTTTCGGCAGATGGAGATGACAAAGTCCCAGGATCGTCAGTATGACGAACAGGATATTAAACATGACCGTAAAATAGATGAGTTTGGTTGCCAGGATCGCTTCTTCGACATTGGAAGATACCGCCACAGCCAGATGAGACAGGATGCTGAGCGGTACAAGAAAAAACACCAGAGTGATGTTCGCATCGAAGTGTTTATTCCACATGAATGCGTAGATCATGGAAAAAAGAATGGATAATCCCAGTAAGATCTCATAGTATAACAGCATGGTTCACCCCCTAAGTCATCCTGTTCACTAATCATCATTATATCATCCGGCAGGATTGTTTCCTACCGTCTGAAAAGCACTTGTCCGGTTTTTTCGTTAGCAGCGTCTTACTCGATATAGTCAAACTCGAGATCGTAGATACGGACCGGATCACCTTCCTTACAGCCTGCTTTTTCAAGAGCATCGATGACACCGTTCTTGCGAAGTGCTCTCTGGAAGTATGCAAGAGATTCCGGATCGTCGAAGTTTGTGGATTCAAGCACAACACGGATCCAGTCACCCAGCACGCAGTAGACGCCATCCTGCAATTCGATCTTGAACTTCTCTTCCGGCTTGAACTCGTAGATCGTCTCTTCTTTTGCCTCTTCGATCAGGATCGTCGGAGGCAGAGTCTGGATCTGAGAAGCGACATAGTCGACCAGTTCTTTTGTACCTTCGGCGATGGCCGCGCTCATGAGGAATACCTTGTATCCTCTGCTCTCCATCTCGTCCTTAAATGCCTTTACGACTTCATCATCAGCCTGGTCGATCTTGTTACCGACAACGACCTGCGGACGCATCTCTAAAAGCGGATTAAACTGACGGAGTTCCTCGTTGATCTGGTCAAAGTCCGCGATAGGCTCTCTTCCGTCCTGCGCAGATACATCGACCACGTGGATCAGAAGACGTGTTCTCTCAATATGACGTAAGAAGTCGTGACCTAATCCGTTACCTTCGGAAGCCCCCTCGATGAGGCCCGGAATATCGGCGACAACGAAACTGGTGTCACCTACGGAAACAACACCGAGCATCGGCTCAAGTGTCGTGAACGGATAGTCCGCGATTTTCGGTTTTGCAGAAGTAATCACAGACAGAAGCGTGGACTTGCCCGCATTCGGGAAGCCGACAAGACCTACGTCTGCGATGAGTTTTAATTCGATAGATACATCTCTTTCTTCACCCGGGATACCGGCACGCGCGAACTTCGGCGCCTGACGGATCGCGTTACTGAAGTGGATGTTTCCCTGACCGCCGCGGCCGCCCTTACAGATAACTTCTTCCTGTCCCGGGGTCGTGAAATCGGCGATGACTTTGCCGGTCTCGAGATCCTTCATGATCGTTCCGACCGGAACAGCGATGCGGAGGTCTTCTCCGCCCTTGCCGTACATCTTCCGGTTCATGCCGTTGCTGCCGTTCTCAGCGACAAACTTATGCTTGAAACGGAAGTTGGAAAGTGTCGTTAATTCTTCGGAGGCATAGAAAATGACATCGCCGCCCTTACCGCCGTCGCCGCCGTCAGGTCCGCCGTTGGTGATGTATTTTTCCGTATGAAAAGAAACCATACCGTTTCCGCCGTCGCCGGCCTTGATGTGGATCTTCGCATGATCGATAAACATGGCGATTGCCTCCTTAGTGAAAAAAGGTCTGACCGGATTTTATTCAGGTCAGACCTTCTGATTCGTTTCTTAACAACAAGGGAAAGTCCCAAATACCCGAAAGCGGATTACTGCTCTACCGGATAAACGCTGACCTTCTTCTTGTCCTTGCCCATACGCTCATACTTAACATGGCCGTCGATACGAGCATAGAGTGTATCGTCGGAACCGATGCCTACGTTTGTGCCCGGGTGGATCTTTGTGCCGCGCTGTCTTACGAGGATGTTGCCGGCAACTACAAGCTGTCCGTCACCCTTCTTAGCACCGAGACGCTTAGATTCAGAGTCACGACCGTTCTTGGTCGAACCCATACCCTTTTTATGAGCGAAGAGTTGCAAATTCATCTTTAACATGGTCAAGCCCTCCATTTTCTCATTTATTCTTCGTTGTCACCTTAAGATAACCCGATCCGTAGTTCTCTTTGACACTCTCTTCTACATCCAGGATACCCCGGATAATGGTTCTGAAGATCACTTGCGCGGTTTCCCGCTCTTCCTTCGTGATGTCTTCCGGTGTCCATATCTCACAGAAATTTCTTTCATTTCCTGTGACCATATAGAAGTCTTTCCATGAAAGCTGCTCTTCCAGTGCGTTAACACATGTGGTGAAGAGTGTCGAGATCGAAGAACAGATAATATCTTTTCCTTCTTCCTCGTATCCCGCGTGACCCTCTGTCGAGAACCCCAGGATGCTTCCCTTATGATCTTTCCATATGACGATCGAGATCATGATACAGGTACAACCTTCTTCTTATCCGTCTCAGCCCTTAATGCCGGTGATGCGGACGCGTGTGTACGGCTGTCTGTGGCCATTTGTTCTTCTGTAGCCCTTCTTAGCCTTGTACTTAAGTACGACGATCTTCTTGTTCTTGCCCTGCTTAACGATCTCGCCCTCAACGGATGCCTTAACATCAGATCCGGCCTTGATACCGTTATCATCAGCAACTGCGATAACCTGGTCAAAAGTGATCTTCTCACCGGCTTCGCCCTCGAGCTTCTCTACGAAGATCTCGTCGCCCTCGGCAACCTTGTACTGCTTGCCGCCTGTCAGAATAACTGCATACTGCATAAAAA
>JAILHZ010000192.1 GCA_024695545.1 Clostridiales bacterium | reverse complement strand
TGCTTCGATGCATGACAGGATACCTGTATGAGTAGAGATAACCGCATAGCGAAAATACGTCAAATCGTGACGAATATCGTGCTTGTGATCCTGGTGTCGATTGGCATGTACATGACCATGACATACCGGAGCGCATGGATGGAGTTTCAGATGCGGGGGATCATGTGTCTCCGCTACTTCACCGTGCAGTCGAATCTCTTTGCCGGGATCGTAGCACTGATCGCGCTTTTCTATCAGGGAAAAGCAACGAAAGTCCTGAAGTTCATGTCCGCGACGGCCACAGGACTGACCTTTGCCGTGGTGGCGCTTTTCCTGGGACCGGTGTACGGATACTGGCGCATGTATAAGCGCGCGAATCTCTTCTTCCATCTGATCGTTCCGCTCATCTGCATGATCGACTATATCCTGATCTCGGATGCGCCGAAGAAGATGAAGTGGAAGATCGCATGCACCATGCTGACGGTGGCCTATGGTTTCGGATATATCCTGAATATCCTGATCAACGGAAAAGGCGGAAGATATCCTAACAACAATGATTTCTACTTATTCCTGCGCTGGGGATGGGGAGCTGCTGTCCTTATCTTTGCGGGCATCATTCTCATCACATTCGGAATCGCCTGCATGCTTTCGTTTCTGAATTCGAAAGCCGGGAAATGGTATAATGATTCTCATGGAAATGGCGCTGAAAACAGGGCATCTGCCGGGGGAGAAGATGGAGAGGATCGAGATCTATAACGATTCCATGAAGGACGCCGTGTTCGCTTTTACTGATGAGTGTTTCCACAGTATCGGGAAAGAATTGACGCGGGGGTATTTCCGTCATACAATTAACCAAAAGGTTAAATGATGAAAGGGGTGATGATGTGGGTATTCAGAATACGATGAAGGCCTTGGCCGATCCTACCCGCAGAACCATCCTTAACCTTTTGAAGAAGAGCCGCCTGTCCGCGGGTGAGATCGCAGAGCACTTCAACATGAGCCTGCCTGCGGTATCCAAGCATCTGGCTGTCCTTAAGGAAGCGGACCTGATCAGAGACCAGCGGGAAGGCAAGTATATCTTCTACGAACTGAATGCATCCGTTCTGGATGAGGCGCTTCTATGGCTGAAAGACCTGCGAGGTGATTAACTATGAGAAAGCTTTATACGATCATGTTTTTTACGATTCTGATCCTTCTGGCCGGCACGGTGGTCTTCCTGATCCTTTCGCCGGATCAGATCCCTGTTCATATGAGTATCTCGGGAGAGGTGGACCGTATCGGAAGCAAGTTTGAATACCTCGTGTTCCCTGCAATTGGAGCAGGGCTTGGTCTGTTCTTCTTCACCATGGGAAAACTCGAGCGCAGGAAGGCCGAAAAGTCGAATGAGAAAATCCTTCTCTATGTCGGTATCGGCGTGATCGCTCTGATCACTCTTGTCGGATTCTACTTCATGTTTCAGGCGGGCCGCTATGACTCGGAAAGCACTGGTAGAGGTTCTTTTAGCGACGCAAATAAACTGATCAATGTCGGGATGGGCGTGCTTCTGGTCGTTCTCGGAAACATTATGCCGAAGGCGAGAAAGAATTCCCTTTTCGGGATCCGTACTTCGTGGAGCATGTCGAATGATTCTGTGTGGCAGAAGACCCAGCGCTTCGGCGGGTTCGTCTGTGTGATCTGCGGTCTTCTGATGATCCTTCTTGCGCTGGTTGTTCCGGGAGAGTGGAACATCCTCGTGATGCTCGGACTCATCGTGGTCGTGGCGGTCGTCACATCGGTGGCTTCGTACAGATACTACACCGCCGACAAGCAGAAAGGATGAGTTGCATGGCCGGAAATACAGCATACTATCATCTTCCCGGACTGTTCGAGTTCTACGAACTCTATAAGGTATTCCTGCCCCTTTTCCGTGCGCACAGGGAGTACTTCTATGACTGGTGTGAGATCGGCTCGATCTACGGCGCGCCGGGCGACTGTATCTGGGGCGGCGGACGTGTCGGCTTCGGCGATGCGGACCCATCGGATGTGGCTTCTCTCATGAAGGAATACGGCATCTCTTCACGCCTGACGTTCAGTAATTCACTGCTCACGGAAGAGCATCTTTCCGATAAGAAATGCAACGATCTCTGTGCTCTCTTCGAGAAGAACGGAACGGCGGAAAACGGCGTCATCGTGCATTCGGATCTGCTTCTCGACTATATCCGCTCGAAGTATCCTTCGTTCTACTTTGTCTCTTCGACAACGAAAGTGATCACGGAGTTTGACCGGTTTGTGGAAGAACTGGATCGCGAAGATTTCCGTTATGTGGTGCCGGATTTCCGTTTGAATAAGGATCTTTCCGATCTAAAAGCACTATCCCCGGAGCAGAAGAAAATGGTTGAGTTTCTCTGCAACGAATGCTGCTGGTTCGACTGCTTCGACCGGAAGAACTGCTATGAAAATGTCAGCAGGAAAAGCCTCGGCGAAGCATGCGAAGATCACGTATGTGTATCGCCGGATGCATTAAAAGGATACCGTTTTTCAGATGCCATGAAGAACCCCTCATTCATCGGGATCGAAGACATTCAGTACGTGTATCTTCCTGAAGGATTTTCGCACTTTAAGATCGAAGGAAGAAGCCTGGGAAGTGCAGTAATCCTGGAGTTCCTTCTTTATTACATGACGAAGCCCGAGTACCAGCTGAAGGTGAGAGAAGAGATCTATCTCGACAGTATGCTGGATCTGTTTTGATTACTTTTCAGGACGCGAATTCAGGAGGCAGACGCGTTAACGCTGCGCGGTTAACTGCTTTATGACGTCCTCGTAGTTTCCCTTGAAGCAGAAGGTATTCATGCCGGCTTTCCGTGCGCCTTCTGTGTTCTCTTGCCGGTCATCTACGAACAGACATTCATCGCCGGAAAGACCGTATTTTTCAAGGAATGTCTCATAGATCTTCACATCCGGTTTGAGCATGAGATAGTCGGAGGAAACGAATACGCCGCTGAAGAAATCGAGTGGCAGAAGTCGCGGGAAATACTCATAGAACAGGTCGCTGGCATTCGAAAGGACATAGATCCCGAATCCGTGTTCTTTTACATACTCACAGAATTCTTTTGCGCCCTCCAGCGGGTACATGCAGATGTCCCAGTGATCGCAGCAGTTCCGTAATGCCTCATGGTACTTCTCGGGAACGCGGCCCTTGACCAGTTCGAATCTGTCTTTGTCCTTGATGTCACCGCGGTCGCCCAGTGCCCACTCCGGACCTTCGAACAGTTCTTTCC
>JAILHZ010000152.1 GCA_024695545.1 Clostridiales bacterium | reverse complement strand
GTCTTGAGGGTGCAGCTTAAAGACCCTCAACCATTCCGGTGGTTATTACGGCGAGGCCACACCTGTTCCCATCCCGAACACAGAAGTTAAGCTCGTCAGTGTCCAAGATACTTGGCTGGAGACGGCCCGGGAAAATAGATCACTGCCGGATTATATTCCTCTATAGCTCAGTCGGTAGAGCATGCGGCTGTTAACCGCAGGGTCGTAAGTTCGAGTCTTACTGGAGGAGCCAAATAAAGCAGTTACGAAAGTAGCTGCTTTTTTGTTGTCCCAATATTTACCATCACGGATGCTATAATGAAGATAGAACTGACGGATCGCTGATGAGAAGAAAGCGTTAGGTGATATCTATGACGTGGCAGGATTTCTACGAGAATTACGATAACTGGTCGGACAGCACACAGCTCAGCAGGATCGCTTCACTTAAGGATATTTGCCCTTCTGAGGAAGTTGCGGACTGCGTCAATTACATATCAGATAATGTGGCTGAGAAGCTTGTCAGGAAAGCCATCTCCCTGGGTACTGTCTTTACACCGAATGATATCTATGAGATGAACGGTCAGATCTCCGAGAAACTGGGGAAGGAGATCATTGACAGATATATGACGACAAGAAAGCCGATATCCTTCACTGATATACAGAATCTTGATTCACTGGTACCGGAAGAGTGCTTTGACCAGATGATCCGCTATGATTTAAAAGTGGGTTATAATTTCACTGCGAAGCAGATCAGCGAGCTGGACGGCTATGCTTCTGAGGAAGTGCTGACAGAGGCACTTAAGAAGTGTAAGACGAAGATTTCCAAATCCGATATGGAGAACCTCGAGGGAATCGTTGATGATGATTACCTGAGAAAGCTCGACAAGAGACTGGGGACCCATGCCTTTGATGATGATTGGGATGAAGATGATGATTCTTATGACTATGCAGATACATCAGGGAAGAAACCGGGGCTCCTCAGCCATCTCGGTGCTTTTTTCGTTGCCGATCAGATCGACAAGAAACTGAGCCAGAGCAGCTCGCGGGGAACCGGATCAAGAAGGTACAGGATCGGAGACCGGGTCTATGTCAGACGATACGGCAAGCGCGAACCGGGAACAATCGCAGATCTGGACAGGATCGGCTATTCGGTCGATCTGGATAACGGGCTTTATCTTCAGGGTGTCCGGGAATCGGATATAGAGAGGAAAGGTCTCTTTAACTGATTATTTATCGGCCGGCTCGTAGGTCTGGTCGAACAGATCCTTCTCAACGATATAGAAGTCAGAAAGATCATTCTCGCGGATGGCGATGTAGTCGCCCTCGGTGCCGCGTACATAGTTATTGGCATCCCATACGGTAAAGATCTTGACTGAATCCTTAATGGGCTTCATGTAGACATATTCGGAACCCTTGTTGATGCAGGAACGGATGTGCTCTACGAGGTCGAAGGTCTCGCCGCTGCGGAGATTCTTAAGTGTCGGACGGTATTCGGAAGAGACCTTGGACTTGGCGCTGGCCATGTCATAATTCTCCTTGAAACGCGTCATCGTGGTCGGAACGATATTGCCGGAGACACCGATCATGATACATGTATCGGCATTGGCGTTGATCTCGATATCTCCCTCGAGTGTACGGACGAGGATCGGAGTATTCGCAGTTACGAAGTCCTTGCAGAATACAACACCGACTGGAACTCTCTTCTTTCTGAAGCGGTGCAGGCCCTCGATGCTGATCTTATCGACACCGGCACGAAGGATCTCGCATTCGCCGGAATACTTGGTCAGCTTCATGCGCAGGAACTGCATCATACGCAGATCCTTGTACTTGGCGGAGTATTCATCCTTACCGATGAAACCACCGGCCTTATTCTTATGACCGCCGCCGAAACCGACGTCCTCGGTGATATATTCGGCGAGCTCGCTGGCCTTGGTCTCCTTGATGCAGGAGCGGATGGACAGCTTATAGCCTGTGTACGTTTCGTTAAATGCGATACAGATATCTACGCGGTCGACCTGGATCAGGAAGTCACTGATAAGACCGAGGATATTCGGGTCACAGGGCTGAACCTGTACGATCGCGAGACGAAGTTCACTGTCAAAGGTGAAATCATTCATCGCCTGTGCGGCGATCGAGAGCTCGGAAAGAGACAGGTTCGAATTGGAAAGACGGACGACGGCTGCCTGGTCAAAGGCCAGAGCATCACGCATGTCTCGGTCGAGCGGGTGATAGATTTCAGAGAACTGGTTGGTATCACAGTAGAGACCATAGTAGAGAGCAGTCGCGCAGATCGGATCCTTGTTGATGTCGATGCCTTCATTACGGAACAGCTGCCATACGAGTGTACAGCAGGAGCCGACGTTCGGCTGGATGTAGGAGTAATCCACATCGATCCCGCAGAACTGGTGATGGTCGATTACGGCTACTTTCGGAGCCGGGAAGAAACGGACATTACCGGAACGGTACTGGCAGTCGGTGGTGATCAGAAGATCACAAGTGCCGAAATCCGAGACACAGTACTCGATTGGGATACGGAACATCTCGATCATCATGGTGAGATTAACTTTGGTGATCTTGGTGCGTCCGCTGTAGATCAGACGGACATTGCAGCGATGGCTCTTGAAATACCTGTAGAGGGCAAATCCGGACGCGATCGCATCAGGATCCGGGTTATCATGACATTGGATGGTGATGTTTTTATATTGCGTCAAATCCGACAGTTTCATGAAAAAGAAAAACTGCTCCCTTCCCCCCAAGTAGATACACCTTCAAAAAAGAAGAATAACCAACCAAAACAATAATAACACAGGAAGACGGAAAGAAAAAACCCTTTATGTGAGAGAAGTGAAACTTTTTAATCAGAACTTAATAATATAATGAGGCTGGGTGACTTGCGAATTGCGGTGTGAAGGCGCAAACTATACATTGAGAAAAAAGGAGGACCACCATGGGCAGAGTGAGATTACAGGCGCTGGCGCTATCTTGCGTGATGGTTTTTTCGATATTCTTAGGTGGTTGCGGATCTAAGAAGAAATCCGGCAAGGAAAAAGATTCGACCCAGAAGGCGATCGCTATGCTGGATGATTTCTGTGCGTATTATAAAATCGGTAAATATACGAAACTGGAAAAGATGATCGACGGCACGAGCAGTGGCCTTAGCGAACTAAAGGAATGCCAGAGAACAGAAGGAAAGACCGCGATCGATGCTGCCAATCAACGTCTCACCTATGAAGTCGGAGATGTTAAGGTCGATGAGGATAAAGCAGAAGCGATCCTTACCTTTAAGTATTTTGATGTAAAAGCAGTCTCTGAAGAAGTCAATTCCTACAGCACGGCAAAAGAGGTCAAGAAGGCGATAGAAGAGGCAAAAAGCAAGGACCTGGAGTTCACTTGCGATCTCGCCTTTGATGAAGACTGGCTGATCGACAGCAAAAGTGTTGATGAGATGATCGATGAGATGTACTCATTTCTTTCCGGTATAAGGTTTGAGAAGAAGTCGACTGCGCAGCCGACCACCGCTCCCGGCCAATCGGGACAGACACTTACAGACGCGGGCCACGGCTGGTACGATGACCAGTTCAATGAGGTCATGGCATATCACCAGTCAGATAAGTTCATTCGTTTTGTTGCTACTTTCTGGGAACAGTGCTACGGTGAGACCGTGACGTTTGAGTTTACGGATGAGGCGGGAAATACATATAGAGATTCAGTTGTTGTGGACGACGGCGATGATTTCGCCTACTGCGACTGGTCGCCGGGATACAAACTTCCTGCAGGCTGGCTGACGTGTTCGGTCTATGATAAGAATATGAACCTGGTTACTTCCGGATATATCGAGATCTATGATGACAGCCGTCCGCTGCCGGAAATCATCTATGCGTTTGACGTGGTGATGGTCGATAAGGACGGAAACGCCGTGCCCGGATATAACGAAGGAACAGATTATATGGCTGTTAAGATGACGCTCGATCATGTGCCGCAGAATCCGGATCTCAAATATAATCTTTATGATTACAACTCATGGAATTCCGGAAGCGCGCCATTCTCTTCGGGACCGATCAAGGCGGATACTACAGAGCTTCTCGTTCCGCTGAAAGATCCTCAGTCCCTTTCGGCAGGCAGGTATTTCCTTGAAATTGTGGATGCAGATCAGGCAATGGTCGCGAATATCACTTTTGATATTATTTTACCGGGAGAGAAATTTGTACCGGATGCTCAGGACGCACTCTGTGCATATAACGGGTGGAGCCTAAACTCGATGTCATTTGCTCTTGTGGACAAGATCCCCAAAGATGCGAAGAAGTTATACTTTTACTTCGAGACGCAAGAATACTATAATTATATGCCTTTCAGGTATGAGGTAAGGGATGGATCGGGAAAGAAGATCCAGGAGGGAACCTGCGTTATGCTGAACTCGTCCATGGCGGAGATTGAGATCGAAGTCCCGTCTACGGTCAACGGTTCGCTTAAGATTCAGGTGTATAATCCTTCCGGAACATATTTCTGTGAGTCCGTCATTGAGGAGGAGACATAAATGAAGAACAAGAATCTGATACCGATCATGTCGGTGATCACAGGGGTGCTGGTGATCATCACGCTGGTTCTGCTTTTTGCGATCGGTCCGTGGAAGAAGTCCGAGAAGGATACTTCGCTAAAAGCACCGAAAGACGGTACTGAAGTGAGCCTGACGGACCCTTCGGACGAGGAAAGCTCAGATCCGGATCTCTCGGATCCGGAGACAGACGGTACTCAGAATCCGGACATGTCCCTGTCTACGGAAGCATCTTCCAAGGACACAGAGCCGGAACTGACATCAGATACGACACCTTCCAGTGAGACGGCAACGCCGACACCGGAACCGACTGCAACCCCGACCCCGACACCGGAACCGACAAAGACTCCGACTCCGGAGCCGACCGCAGAACCGACACCTTCGAAGAAGCAGACTCCTGCCGGTTCGTACGATCTGTCCGGTATGGTTATCGTTCTTGATCCGGGTCACCAGAGAAAAGCAAACTCCGAGCAGGAGTCCGTAGCACCATGGTCCGATGAGACGAAGCCGAAGGTCTCCGCCGGAACATCCGGTGTGGCGACCAAGCGTCCGGAATATGAGGTCGTTCTGGAGATCGGCCTGAAGATGAGGGATTATCTCGAGTCGATGGGTGCGACGGTCATCATGACACGTACCTCTAACGATGTAAACATCTCGAATATCGAGCGCGCGAAGATCGCGACAGATAACAATGCGGATGTCTTTATCCGTCTGCACTGCGATGCGGCGGACAGTTCGTCCACCCGCGGCATCGGCGTCTTTGTCTGCAGCCGCGGTGAACTCGCGGACAGTCAGGTCAAGTGGGGCGACTGGCTCGGCAACTGCCTGTCGGATGCGACCGGATCCAAGTACAGAGGATGCCACGCTTCGACCACTTACAGCGGCCTGAACTGGGCGACATCGGTCCCGTCGTTCCTTCTGGAGATGGGCTATATGACCAACCCGGAGGATGACCGTCTCCTGTCCGATCCGGACTATCAGCAGAAGATCTGCGCAGGATGCGCGGCATTCTGCTACAAGATGAAAAACAGATAACCAGAAAGGTAAAACGATGAGCGATAAAACGAAAGACTTCAATCTTACTCCGGGAGAGAACGAGCAGTATAAGCCCGTGACGGCCGAGATCACGTGCAGCAAGTGCGGGAAGAAGAACACACTGACGCTTCGTGCCTGTGTCAACGTCTCCCTGCATCCTGAGGAAAAAGAGCAGGTCCTCGACGGCTCTTTCTTCCGTTATAAATGTCCCGAGTGCGGCGAGGAAATGTCCGTTACCTATCCTCTGCTTTATGACGATATGGGAAAAGCACTGATGATCTATCTTCTTCCGGGACAGACGGAAGATGCGCTGGCCAAGCTTAACGCACAGCAGAAGACCTGGTCGGACGAGATGCTGAAAGCTGCAAAGGTCTGCACCATGCGCGCGGTCCGCTCAGTCAATGAACTTGCTGAAAAGATCAATATCGCCGATGCAGGTCTTGATGACCGTTTTGTCGAACTGTCGAAGGCCTTCGTGTTCTCGCAGTTCCTCAAGCAGGACCCGGGATGTGAAGTGGTACAGGTGCTTTTCGAGCGGCAGAATGAGAAAGACGGCATCGTGGTATTCAGCAAGGACGGAAGAAGATTCTGGGTCGAGTTCCCGGAAGGCCTTTACGACGAGGTCGTGCGCATGTTCGGCGAGAAGGTCGGAAAAGCATCCGGCACGGAATACGAGCTGATCGATGCGGGCTGGTCCATGAAGATCCTTGCCGATATAAACAAGACGTAATGCTGAAATCAAGGAAAAGTGATATAGTATTAGCAGAAAAAAACGGGTCCGGAGGATGGACCCGGGACATCGATTTGGTTTTGCGGGGGAAGAAAACATGAAGAAGGCTTTGCGCCGTCGGATCATCATCATAGCGACAACTGCGGTCGTGGTTTTCGGCCTGGGAATGGCGCTGAAAATCTATATCGAGAAGGAAAAGCGCGTTTACAAGGAGTGCTCCGTTGAAGCCGGAACGCCGGTAAGTGCTTCGGATTTCGTACGTTTCAAGTGGGATAAGAAAGCGGCGGCATTCCAGTATGGCACATCGGCATACGATGTCACCGTTCCGGGCGAATACCCGATTTCGATCCAGATCGGAAAAAAGAAATACTCATCAAAACTGGTCGTCCGGGATACGATCCCGCCGACGCTGACAGCATCCCCGAAGACGACAATGTACGGTCAGGCCATGAAGGCCGAGGACTTCGTTGTGACGATGGAAGACCAGACGGCATGCGAAGTAAGCTACGAAAACGAACCGAACTTTGAGAAGGTCGGTATGCAGGATGTAACTCTCCTGTGCCGCGATCTGGGCGGAAATGTTTCCACGACGACCACACAGCTCCAGGTCATTGGCATCTATCCGGAGGTAACTCTGGAGGCCGGAAGCAAGCAGCCGGAGATCGGAACATTCGCTTTTGGCGAGACCAATGCGACACTGGTGACACCGCTTAGCTCCATCAAGATGGACGAGCCGGGTGACTATACGATCTCTTTTAGTGTCGGAGGAGTCCGCTACGACAGTATCCTTCACCTTCTGGACACGACTCCGCCGAGAGCGGTAGGTGTGGATTACGAGGGCTTTGCCTGCTATCCGAAGGAACCGCTGGATCTTCTCGAGGGTGTGACAGACGCGACGGAAGTTAAGGCAGAGTTTGTCGAGGATCCGAAGTTTGATGAGCCGGGCGAAAGAGATGTACAGATCCGTCTGACCGATAAGGGCGGCAACGAGCAGATCATCACTTCGCACATCAAGCTGAACGCGGATACAGAACCTCCGGTCATTTCCGGAACAAAAGACATCAGCATCATTACCGGACAGGCGATCGCCTATAAGGATAAGGTCAAGGTTACCGATAACGCCGATCCGGACATCTCCTTTACGGTCGACAACTCCGAAGTAGATGTCGATAAGGAGGGTACTTATAAAGTTGTTTATTCGGCTGAGGACCGCTCCGGCAATAAGGCGGAAGTGACGATTACAGTCACAGTCGTTTACCGTCCGTATACGGAAGATGACCTGTGGGAACTCTGTGATCAGGTTCTGGCGCAGATCATTAAGCCGGGCATGACCGAGAAGCAGAAGGTCGAAGCAATCTTTAACTGGGTCGACTGGTCGATCAAGTATCAGGGCCATGCGACGAAGGTCAGCTGGGTGCAGGGTGCTTACGAAGGCATCAAGAACCGTATCGGTGACTGCTTCAATGTAGCTTCTGCCTGCCACGCGCTCTACACACGTGCAGGTATCGAGACCTTCATGATCGAGCGTTACCCGATCACGTACGCGCAGCACTTCTGGAACGCGGTCAAGATCGACGGCGTCTGGTATCACTGCGATGCTCTGACGAAGGATGACGGAACACGATTCTTCATGTGGGATTCCAAGAAGATGAAGGATTATGCAGATACGCACCGTGGATATTTCTACTACGATGCTTCCCGCTACGACGTGGAGATCCCGTAATCAGACAGGATCTGTACCGGATATAGAAATGGAAACCGCGCCTGTGGCGACGGGAAAGAGAGGATAAACGATTGAAGAAACTGGGCATCATCGGAGGACTGGGTCCGCTGGCTACGGCATATTTCTACCGCCGCGTGGTCGAGTTTACCGATGTCTCCACGGATCAGGAACATATTGAGACCTGGATCGCATCTGTCCCGGAGATCCCGGACAGAACCGCTTTCCTGCTGTCGGAAGAAGGCGCGAAGGATCCGCGTCCTGCCCTGATCGAAGTAGGCAGAAATCTTCATTCGATCGGTGCGGAGGTCCTGGCGATCCCATGTATCACTGCACATGCTTTTCACAAAGAAATGGAAGAAGGCATCGGCCTTCCGGTCCTTCATGCGATCCGTGAACTGGGCGCATGGTGCAGAGCGAACGGTGTGACTTCCCTCGGAGTTATGGCGACGGACGGTGCACGTCAGACCCGCATCTACGAAGATGAACTGGCTGCTTTCGGCGTGAACTGTATATGGCCGGGCGAACGAGGGCAGAAGAGCGTCATGGCCATGATCTACGAAGATGTGAAGGCGGGAAATGCGCTGGATCAGACTGCTTTCCAGATGGTTTCCGGCGAGCTTTTCGGGCTTGGCGCGCAGGCAATCGTGCTCGGCTGTACGGAACTGTCGCAGGCGATGGTCGAGATGGAGCTCGACGACAGATTCGTGGATATCATCGATGTTCTCGCACTCGCTTGTGTGCGTGAATGTATGAAATAACGCGCCGCGGACCCGGATAACGGAAGCGGAAGTGCTCCTGCCGCGGCGGAAAAAGGAGATAAAGAAATGCATAATCATGTGCTGAAAGATCTGAAAAATACGGTGGCGAAGTTCCCGGACAAGCCGGCCTTCTGCGGAGAAAAATCCTCGCTGACATTTAAGCAGCTCGATCACGCGATCGATACGGTCGGCACCTATATCCTGAAGCAGGGTATCCGGAAAAGCCCGATCGTTGTCTATATGGAGAAGTCGCCGGAAGAGGTGGCTTCTTTCTACGGAATCATCCGCGCGGGATCCTACTATGTCCCGATCGACGCGGAGATGCCGTCAGTACGTATCCATCTTATTCTCGAGAATGTAAAAGCACCGCTCCTGATCTGTGATGATGCAACTGCCGGATCTGCGCAGGAACTCGGCTTTGACGGCAGGATCGTAAAATACAGTGAGATCCTGGAAGGGGATACGGGCATCGATGATGCGGCGCTTACGGAAGTGTACAATTCTTCGATCGACACGGATCCGCTCTATATCGTATTTACCTCGGGATCGACAGGTGTTCCGAAGGGCGTTGTCGGCTGCCACAGAGCGGTGAACGACTATATCGACCAGCTCTCCGAGGTGCTGGGATTCTCTGATGAGACGGTCTTCGGCAACCAGACCCCGCTTTATCTTGATGCATGTTTCAAGGAGCTCTATCCGACGATCCGCTACGGCGCGACGACATACTTTGTCCCGAAGACACTCTTCATGCAGCCTCTGAAACTCGTGCAGTACCTGAACGAACATCAGGTCAACACGGTATGCTGGGTAGTATCGGCATTAACGATCATCAGTGCTTTTGGAACATTCAAGACAGAGATCCCGAAGTACTTAAAGACCATCGCATTTGGTTCTGAAGTGTTCCCGCTGAAGCAGTTCCGTATGTGGAGAGCCGCCCTTCCGGAGGCGACATTTACAAACCTCTACGGACCGACCGAGGGCACGGGCATGTGCTGCTACTACAGAGTCGACAGAGACTTTGAAGACGGCGAAGCGATCCCGATCGGACGCCCATTTGATAATACGGATATCATCCTTCTCGACGATGACAATAAAGAGGTCACGAAGGAGAGCGGCGAGCAGGGTGAGATCTGCATCCGCGGAACCTCGCTGACGCTCGGCTACATGAATAATCCCGAAAAGACATCGGAAGCATTTACCATCAATCCGCTTCAGAAAGGATGGCCGGAGCTGATCTACAGAACCGGTGATATCGGACGCTACAATGAGCGCGGCGAGCTGATGTTCGTCTCGAGAAAAGATTTCCAGATCAAGCATATGGGCCACCGTATCGAGCTTGGCGAGATCGAGGTCAATGCACAGATGATCGAAGGGATCACGGGTGCTGCCTGCGTGTACGACAAGGCAAAAGGAAAGATAGTGCTTTTCTATAGCGGTGATAAGGAAGAGGCCGACATGAAGGTCCTTCTTAAGGATTCTCTCCCGAGATATATGGTGCCGAATGTCACGAAGAAACTCGACCGCATCCCGCTGACCAGTAACGGCAAGACGGACCGTGTCGCGCTTAACGGAATGATCTAAAAGTAAGAAGACGGAGTCACGGCTCCGTTTTTTTCGGCACGAGAGAAGATGCGAAATTCGAGTCCGAAAACTGCATGCGGTACTGGCGCGGGGTGAACCCGGTCTTCTCCCGGAATACTTTGATGAAATGACTCTGCGAGCAGAACGCCAGCGAATAGGCGATCTGAGAATAGGTGTACTCGGTTCGGGTCAGAAGTGCCCGCGCCGTCTCTATCCGTCTTCTGAGGAGATATGCACTGAACGATTCTCCGAGTTCTGCTTTAAAAAGGGATGCGAGGTAATTCGGGTGCAGGCCTGTCTGGACGCCAAGATCGCGAAGTGTGATTCTGCTGGAAAAAAGCGAATCGATATAGTTCAGACAGGTAAGGATCGGCTTGGAGTAGATCTTGTCGCTTTTGGTAAGCTGCACGAGCTCGACGAGCTTCGTCCAGAACTCCCGCACCAGCTCCCGCAGTGCTTGTTCCGTGGTAAGAACATCTGCTTTTTGGATATAAAGGTCGCTGAGTGTATAGACGCGCTCCTGGGGAACTCCCGCCTCGATCGCATAGCGTGTCGCCAGTCCTGTGCCGATGATGAAGAGGTACCGCATGTTCCGGACCGGGTCGGAAGAAAGCTTGCCCTGGATCCTCGGGTCGCTGATGCGGACGGCCTCATCGACCGCCGCCATATCACCCTGCATCAGAAGATGGTATCTCCTGTTTTCTTCGCGGTATGTCGTGTGGCGGAAGCTGTTCTCACTGTTTTCATGAAGAAGACGAGTGATCTCGCTCTGAGGGATGAGTGTCTCGGACATGGCTGGTGCTCCTTTGGAAAGTGATACAAATCTTAATATTATTATATAACTGAAACAGAGAAAGAAATATAGTTGTGGTGAAGGAAAAGTGCTTTTCACATATGGAAAAGCACTTTTACATGTGAAGTTTCAGGAGAATGACGATGGATATTCTATTTGCGGAAGGATCGAAGAAAGAGTTTTTGGAACTGCCAAAGGAGACGGTAAAAGATCTCGCACTCGAAGAGATCACCTCGTGGATGTCGGTGATGGTCGAGGAGAGGGTAGTGCTGACGACGACGATGAGCCGTGTGCTCGCCGATCCGGAGGATATGCGGTTCCGCCAGGAGATCTTCCGCGATCTGATCGATAACCCGGAGCTTCGGGAGGGCCTCTATGAGGCGGTCTCCATGATCCGCTCCATGAAGGAGTTCTCCGGTGCGAACCGTGCGACCAATCTCAAGGACAATGCACTCTATACGATCCTTCAGGAACTGCGGTCGATCTCTCTGTACTCGGATACCGTGCGGTTTCTCTCGGACCTTCTCGGGAAATACGAGATCCGCTCCCGCGGCCTTTTGGCACTGAAGAAGGAGATGGATGCGGTCATCGCGACGGAGAAATTCAGCGAACTGAATGAAGACGTCAAGAAGATGATGGACGACCTGACTACCGTGCGGTCGGCGATCATCGGGGTGAACTTTACACCGGATCTTGATATCGAGAACATCGCAGCTGTCGAGTTCATGCCGGTGCCGACCCGCTCAAAATACAGTTTCGTCAATGTTGCTTCCAGTATCGGTATCCTGACAAAGGCGGGGCAGGGGGCGCAGGCGATCGGTATGTCCCATGTAAACAATGTTTCCAGCAAGTATAAAGATCCGCTTCTGGTCGCGATGATGCCGATGATCGAGAAACACATGAAGCGCCATTTCGCTTCGGTCAGAAAGGTCATCTCCCAGTACCGCGATCTCGACATGAAGGGCATCACCGACCTTTACGAGGGCATGGTGTTCTATACCTGCTGCTCGCGCTATGCGGAAAAACTTCAGGAAAGAGGATACGGAGTCAGCACCCCGGTGATCGAAAAGACAGAGGATAAGAAGTGGGAAGTGAAGGGATTTTACAATATCCGTCTGGCGATGCTCCGCGAGAAAAATGTCGTCAAGAATGATTTCTCCTTCTCGGAAGAAGAGCGGATCTTCATCCTGACCGGCCCGAACAGAGGCGGTAAGACGATCCTTGAACAGGGACTGGGACTTGTGTCCCTGATGGCATCGGTCGGACTCTTCGTCACGGCGGATTCCTGCCGGGGGATCCCGTTCAGAAATATCCTGACGCACTTCCCGATCGACGAGAACCTCACGATCAATTATGGCCGCCTCGGCGAAGAAGCGAAGCGTGTCCGCGAGATCGTTACGCAGACGGATGCCGACACACTGGTGCTTTTCAATGAGACGTATTCGACGACATCTTCCTCGGATGCGCTCTATCTGTCCGAGGATCTTCTTCACATACTGAAGGATAAGGGCGCGGCGGTGATCTTTAACACGCATATCCACGAGCTTGCCAAAGAGATCCCGGAGATGAATAAGTGGGACGGCAAAGGAAAGATCATCAGTGTGATCATGGAGATCAAGGATAACGTCAACACGTTCCGCGTCAAGCGCGCCGAGCCGGAATACTGCTCCTATGCGAAAAATATCGCACTAAAATACGGGGTCACCTACGAGCAGATGAAGGAATCGTAAAACGGAGCTTTACTGGCTGCGGAGGCGAAGGAAAACTGAGATCCAGCCCTCTTCATTCAAGGGAAGCGAGTGCTTTTCAAGGGGAAAAGGAAAATCGGTGATTTCACGTGTCGAAAAATCAGGCGCGTATCAAGGGAAAATAGAAAAAACAAAGATTCACGTGTTGCTTTTTGAGTAGGAAATCAAGGGAAATCGCAATTATAGAGAAAACCCTTGACGTAGTTTTGGAAAAACATCACGGATATTTGCAATCAACGGAAAAAACCGTGACGGGACGAGGAAAAAACAACACGGGAATTTGCGAAAGATAGAAAAAACCTTGAAGGATCAAGGAAAAGTCATCAAGGGAAATCGTGAATATCATCAAAACCCTTGTTTAGGAAAGGCGAATTCATCCCGTGGTTTTCGAATGCTGCAAAAAATGGTATGATAGCGGGTGTAATTAATCCTGTGAGGTAGGAATATGGACGAACTTATTGCGATTTTAAAGGACATCCATCCGGATGTGGATTATGCAACTGCTACGAATCTGATCGATGGGAAGATCCTCGATTCTTTTGATGTCATCTCTCTCGTTTCGGAGATCGCCGACAAGTTTGACGTCGTCATCTCGGCGGAATACATGGTTCCGGAGAACTTTAACTCCGCTCAGGCCCTGTGGGACCTGATCCAGAAACTCGAGGACGAGGAGTAAGAGAAGACCGGCGCCGGATCTGACTGATGCGGTCAGAGCGTGGCGCGGATCAACGGATAAACTATGTTTTTTACTTCCTACGAATTCATCGGATTTGTAATCCTTCTGGTATCGCTCTACTATGTGCTGCCGAAGAAGGCCAAGTGGCCCCTGCTCCTGCTGGGGTCTTACGTTTTCTATTACTTTGCGGGATGGACGTGCCTCTTTTATATCCTCGGAGTCACGGTCATCACGTATGTCGCGGGACTTCTGATCTCGAAGAATAAGAAAGCCGCCGATACCCGCTTTGCCGAGATGAAAGCACTGGAAAAGAGCGGTGAAGGGTCCTCGGAGGAAGTCGGAAAAGAAGCCAGAAAGCGCTTCAAGGAAGCACAGAAGAAGCGCCGCCGCAGAATCATGGCGATCGGTATCACGCTCGCACTTCTGATCCTCGCGGTCGTAAAATATACCAACTTCACAATCTACAACATTAATGGTATCCTCGCGGCATTCCATGCGCCGAAAAGGATCAACTTCCTGACCATCGCACTGCCGATGGGTATTTCTTTCTACACATTCCAGGCGGTCGGCTATGTCATC
Source organism: Clostridiales bacterium (assembly GCA_024695545.1). The sequence goes on along the minus strand of JAILHZ010000152.1, from coordinate 43,918 downwards.
GATGTCTACCGTGACCGTCACGAAGCACAGAAGAATTTCTTTAAATACGCGCTGTTCGTAGGATTCTTCCCGCAGCTTGTGCAGGGCCCGATCAGCCGTTACGGCGATCTTTCCAAAGAACTGTATAACCCGCATTCGTTTAAGGGCCGTGTACTGGAAAGAGGCCTTCAGAGAGTCATCTGGGGTTATTTCAAGAAACTTGTGATTGCGGATCGTATTCTTCCTGCGGTCAACACCATGATCGAGACGCCGGAGAACTTCAAGGGAGCGTATGTCTTCCTCGTCATGATGTTCTACGCACTTGAACTCTACGCCGACTTTACGGGCGGTATCGATATCACGATCGGTATTGCGGAGATGCTCGGCATCCCGGTCAAAGAGAACTTCGAGCGTCCGTTCTTCAGTAAGAACATCGCAGAATACTGGAGACGCTGGCACATCACGATGGGTACGTGGTTCACGGATTATATCTTCTATCCGATCTCCGTATCCGGTCCGATGCTCAAGCTCAGTAAGTGGAGCCGCACACATCTTCCCGAGCATATGGGAAAGAGACTTCCGGTATATTTGGCATCCTTCGTCGTATGGTTCACGACAGGTATCTGGCATGGAGCGAGCTGGAACTTCATTGTCTGGGGTTTAGGCAACTTCGTAGTCATCATGATCTCCCAGGAACTCGAGCCGCTCTATGCGAAATTCCATAAGAAGGTAAATACCGACGGAAGCGTCACTTATAAGTCTTTCCAGGTTGGCCGTACGATCCTTCTGATGAGTGCGCTGCGTCTCTTTGACTGCTACAGAGATGTACCGCTTACTTTCAAGATGTTCGGTACGATGTTCACGACATGGAACTGGAATACCCTCGGTAACGGCACGCTTCTGCATCTCGGCATCAACCGTGCGGACTACATCATCCTGGGTCTTGGTACGGTGATCCTTTTCGTTGTCAGCATGATCGGAAGATCCGGATCTGTGCGCGACAAGATGGAGAAGAAGATCCCCTTCGCCGGACGCTGGGCGATCTTTTCGGTACTTCTTCTGATCATCATCGTCTTCGGTGCATACGGCCTCGGATACGACGCGTCACAGTTCATCTATAATCAGTTCTGATTTGCATACTTGAAGCACAGGAATCGCACCAATATTAGGTCAGTAGGCTTGGTAAAATTATGTTCTGAGGTGTTACCCTAACGGACAGACGGTTTCCTCTATCTCGCCCTCGCGGAGAGAGGAGGTGGTGCTGATGAGTGACTATGAGATTCTTATTGTGGTTCTTACCATAACAGCTATTGTAGTAAGCCTTCTTATTGAGTACATAAAGAAATGACCGTCCCCATACCACAGTGACGGTCATTTTATTGACATACCATTGAGGTAACCGTCTTGCGGTAACACCTCTTCTATGACTATTATACTACGCTCCCTCCAGTTTTCAATGAAAACCTGTAGCGAACCTGTACTTCTTCTCACCCATTTCAGGCGTTTTTCGAAAAGCACTTTTTCCGGTCCTTTTCTGTTCTTATCGTCGCGCGAGATCGTGCCGATCTCATAGCAGTCATGGTACTTGCTGAGATGCTTGATCACCTGAGCCTTTTCTTTCTGCGGAACTACGATCGTCATTCCGACACCCATGTTGAAAGTGGTGAGCATTTCCGTATCCGATACATTTCCTTTTTCCTTGATGAAACGGAATACCGGAAGGATCCGGATCCTGCTTCTGTCGATCTGCGCAGTCAGACCGTCCGGGATCACGCGGCACAGGTTGCCGGCGATTCCGCCGCCGGTGATATGCGCCATGCCGGAGATCTTGTCCTTGCCGAACAATCCTTTGAGTGCAGGGTAGTACGGAGTGTGGGGCTTCATGATCTCTTCAATAAACGTGTTGCCGTTGATCTTCTCGAGCTTGATCTGAGGCATCTTATCGAGGAGCATACGTACCAGGGAATAACCATTTGTGTGAAGTCCGTTAGACGCAAGTGCGAGTACAGCATCGCCTTCCCGGATCGCGGATCCGTCGATGACCTTCTTTCTTTCACAGATACCTGCGATACTCGATGTGAGAACATATACGCCGGCATCTACAACAGACGGCTGGATGGAAGTTTCACCGCCGACGAGTGAGCACTCATTCTCGCGGCAGGCATCGGACACGCCCTTAACGAGCGCACTGATCGTGGCTTTCTCTGCCTTGCCGCAGACGATGGTATCGAGAACGGCGAGGGGAGTGGCACCCATGACAACAATATCGTTGACGAGGTGATTGATCATGTCATGACAGATGGACTCGGTGTAGCCGTACTCCATTGCAAGCTTCTGCTTGGATCCCGGCTCCTCGGACTTAAGGACAAGGACGGGCTCCTTGATCTCCGGGAACTTGATATCGTAAAGGGACGCAAAAGGACCGAGGCCATTGAGGACTCTTTTGTCTTTGGTCTCGAGGTGCTTTTTCATCTCGCTCTTGATCGAATCCGTGTAGGCAATGTCGATACCGGCTTTGCTGTAGGAAAGACCATCCTGATCCTTCTCTGCGCCGGAAAGAAGTTCATCCACGGAGACTTCCAAAGTTCTTGCCAGATCCGGGAGCATCTCGATGTTCGGATACGCTTTGCCGTTCTCCCACTTGGAGATCGTCTGGAAAGATACATTCAACCGCTCGGCGAGCTGTCCCTGGGTGAGTCCGAGCTCGCGGCGCTTCTCGTTTATAAAGTTGCCAACCTTGCTGCTGTCAATCATAGTGCGATCCTCCGTTTGCTTTATTGCCTTCAGTATGCAGGATAAAGCACCCGTTTCACAATAACATTATCGTTGAAAACGGAGGTAAAATTCAACCGTCGGGCGAATTTGACTAAAAGAACGCAAAAACGCCAAAGAAATGTGAGGAGCGATTCCGCAGGCGCGAAGCGTCGAGGACCAGCGACGATATTTCTTTGGCGTTTGCTTATTTCTTCAATCCGTAGACGACCCAGTCTTCTTCTTCGAGTTTGTACGGGGTGCCGCAGGTCGGGCACTGCAGGATGTGCATCGCGTCAAAGCTGGCGGCGCAGGTCTTGCAGTTTACGGCGTGAATGGAGAAACCGTAGTTCTCTTTCGCGGTGAGCTTCTTAACCAGCGTCATGTTGTAGTCTTCCTTCTTGTTCACGATCTTGCCTTTGATCAGGTGGGTCGTGTAAAGATAGACGCGGACGAGCAGGACAAGGTTGTCACCGTCCTGAATGCGTGAGTTCAGGTACTTCATCGCACCTCTGTAATCGATATCGATGAGTGTATCAAGTTCCGGAAGATTCGGATCTCCGCGATAGACACTCATGTTGGTCCGGTCATCTGAAAAAGCAATGGCACGGAAGAGGGAGATGACTTTTCCCTCGAAAAGATCGTAGGAGAACTCCGGGTCGTATCTGGTCATCGCCTTGGCAAGCGAGCCTTTCGTCATTGCAGCGGAGGCTACATCTGCGGTGGAGATGGCTTTCGTGGTGAGCCTTGTCATTAGGAAGAATGCAAAGAAAATGCTGAAGAGAAGGTAAAGCGTGATGAATCCTATGAATCCTGTCAGAAGACCTGCACCGGCACCGAAGAGCAGCGACATATATGAGGGATCACACTGAGGCCAGTAGTGAATCGTGACACCGATAGCAGTACCGATGCCGCCAAGGACGGCAAGAGTAGTTACGGTTGGGATCAGCCAGTTTACGGACTTCCTGTCTACGATCTGAGACAGAAGATAGTAGTTGCTGACGCACGGGAAGAGCTGCTTCATCTGGAACCTCGTGCCGCACATCGGGCATCCGTTGGAGAACACGGCCAGCGTATCGTGATGTCCGCAGTTCGGGCACTCATATTCCGCATTCTGCGCATCCGCACGGTCGAGGATATTCGTATAGAAGATACTCGAGCTCTTCTTGTGCTTTTTCATGATCTTCTGCGTGGAAGCATTGGTGTACTGGGAAGAAGAGTAACACTCGATAAAAGACAGGCTCGCGGTATACGGCGGCTTGATCTTCGAGCGTGTGCCCTTGGCCGGATCCTTGGCCGGTGTGTAGCGGCGCTGGATCTTGACACCCTTCTCCGCGAGGCGCTTCTCGTGCTCGTGCAGGAAGTAGCGCATGTCGTCAGAGGCATGCTCCGGCTCGGTGCCGTCCTCATAGAATCGGGTGATCTCATTCATGAAAGAATCGCGAAGACGATCCTCCGGCTTCTCCTTCGGATTTGCCATCTCCTGGATTTCTTTCATCTTATCGGAAACACGCTCCATAAAAGTGCTCATACCCATACCCTCCTTGAAAAGGAAATTCCACTGTCATTGTAGCATAGGAGGAGCGGGATTAAACGTATTGAAAAGCATTTATAGATACAACTAAGTCGCTGTGGTATCAGATATCAGGCGCTGCAAAAAATGCGGGGAGCGATTCCGCAGGGCGCAGCCCGAGGACCAGCGACGAGCATTCTTTTGCGGTTGTTTATTGCGGATTCTCTTCGAGATCCTTTGCGATGATGGCTCTTGCCTCGTCGGAGATGTCGGATGTCTTACTGGACTTGACATGCTCGGCGTCCAAAACTTCCACGACCTTCATGCGGACCTTAGTGCTTTTCCACGGGTAGTTCTTACTGATCTTCTCGGAGCCCTGGATCGTCATGACCACGACAGGGACATTGGCCTTCTGGGCGATCTTGAAGACTCCGTTATGGAAGGGAAGAAGTGTGCATTTCTTGCTTCTGGTTCCTTCCGGATAAACGAAGATAGAGACCTCATCGGCCTTTAAGAGCCTGCTGGCGCGGTCGATGGTCATCATGGCATTTCTTGGATTCTCGCGGTCGATCGCCATCATGCAGCAGCGGCGGATGATGCGGCCGTAGAACGGAACATGGAAGTTCTCTTCCTTCGAGATGAAGGACGGATAGTGCTTGGCAAGGACCTTCCAGCCAAGGAGCGGGTCGAAATTCGATCTGTGGTTGCAGACAAAGAGCATCTGCTTGCCCTCGGGGATCTTGTCAAAGTCCTGAAGGTCATACTTGACGCGCATGATGCGCATGCCGACCGCCGTCGTGTGAACGAGCAGGAAACGGTAAAACTTCGAGTCGGTGTTATACTCTTTCTTTGTGCTGATGAACTGTGACGAGATGAATGTCGTCAGGAACAGGATCAGGATGCCGGCGACCTTGATGCCGACGATCGCCAGAATGACATATAAAACATAAAGCAGATACTGCATAATACCCTCCCCAAGGTGTTTGCGCGCCGGCCCGGATCATATCGCGAGGGCACGCCTATCGGAAAGACATTCTAACACAAATACCCCGCCTTGTGCTAAAATACTCCTGTTTACGAAGAACTGAAGGAGAGAGTATGTCCGAAGAAATCGAGCAGAAAATCGAAAAGACACAGGAATCGTCGGATTCCGAGGCAAAAGCACTTGCCGACGCTCCGGTTGCGGAGAATGCGGCGGAGTCCTCTGCGGCCAAGGATAAACCGAAGAACCACCGTAAGTTATTCCGTGTGGCACTTGTGATCGCGCTGATCGTGCTTACGTGCGTGGTCATTCATCTGGCGGACCTGCTTCTCCGGCCCAAGTATATGGGAGATGTTACCGAGGGCGCGCTGACGGCGGAGTACTATAAGGCGTACGGCAGCCACGATGTGCTTTTTGTCGGTGACTGCGAGGTCTATGAGAATTTCTCCACGGTTCAGCTCTGGAGAGAGTACGGCATCAACAGTTTTATCCGCGGCGGCGCGCAGCAGCTGGCGTGGCAGTCGTACTACATGCTCGAGGATGCGCTCCGCTATGAGACTCCGGACGTGGTCGTATTCAATGTGCTTTCCCTGATGTATAACGAGCCCCAGAACGAGGCGTATAACCGTATGGCACTTGATGGCATGCGCTGGAGCAAGACGAAGTGGGATGCGATCAATGCATCGATGTGCGATGGCGAGAATATGCTCGAGTATATCTTCCCGATCCTGCGCTATCACAGCCGTTGGAACGAACTGACCTCCGACGATTTCAAATACTGGTTCAAGAAGGACCTTGTGTCCTTTAACGGATACTATCTGAGAACAGAGATCATGCCGGCCGGAGATTTCCCGCCGCCGCGCCCGCTGGCCGATACGAACTTCGGCGATAAGGCGATGAAGTACCTGGACAAAATGACGGAACTGTGCAAGGAGAAGGGCATCAGGCTTGTCCTGATCAAGTCACCGTCCCTTTATCCGCACTGGTATGACGAGTGGGATGCGAATATGGAGAAGTATGCCGAAGAACACGGCATCGAGTATATCAACATGCTGAAGATCGCCGAATCCGAGATCGGTATCGACTACAGCCTCGACACCTATGATGCGGGATTGCATATGAATGTGACAGGCGCGGAGAAGTGCTCCTCCTATCTGGGAAAGATCCTGGTTGAGAAGTACGGACTCAAGAACCACCACGATGATCCCGATATGAGTGAGTACTGGGCGGAGGTCGAGGAACGCTACGATGCCGCCAAGAATCAAAAGTAACAAAAAATTGACCGAACTAATTGCAAATATTTAATGAAAACTCACTGACCTGCTTTGCACATATCCTATATAAGATGTTAAAGTTATTTTATGAAGACTTATAACACAAAATCAAGGATAGTGTGTCTTTTTCTCTCGATGATCTTCGGATTCGCGGGGGTGAGTGTTACGAGTGCTTTTCGGGCAGCGGCACCGGAAAAACAGGCAGTTCAGCAGGCTGCCGATTCTGATGCGGATTCCCTGGTCGATGCATCCAGAGGGTATGCCGCAGTCATCTACAATAATACCAACGGACTTCCGACTTCCGAGGCCAATGCGATCGCTCAGACTTCCGAGGGTTTCCTGTGGATAGGAAGCTACAGCGGTCTGGTCAAGTATGACGGCAACAATTTCGAACGTGTCAACTCGGCAGAGACGGGAATCACCAGTGTAATCAGTCTTATGGTCGATTCGAAGGACCGCCTCTGGGCGGGTACGAACGATAATGGTGTCGGCGTCCTGAATAAGGACGAATGGAAGCTCTTTAACAAGGATAACGGCCTTCCGTCGCAGTCGATCCATGCTATTGTTGAAGATGGGAACGGCCTGGTCTATCTGGCGACTACAGAAGGTATTGCGGTCGTCCGCCCGGATATGTCGGTCTCCATTCCACAGGAAGCATCCCTCAAAACCCTGTATATCCGCTGCCTCGAACTCGGTTCGGATAACCTGGTGTATGCGCTGACCAAAGAAGGCGAGATCTTCACGATGCGTGACGGAGAGATGGTCGAGTACTTCCACGCGAATGATTTCGGTATTCCTGATACTCAGCATATCCATGCGATCCTGCCGGACCCGGATAATGCGGGGAAGGTCTACTTTGCGACTGAAGGTTCGGAACTCTATTACGGCGAGCTTCGCGGCAGACTGAGAAAGCCCTATGCGACGCTTGAGCCGCTTGCATATGTGAACTCGATCCACAAATATCTTGATGAGGTCTGGGTCTGCACGGATAACGGTATCGGCCGCGTGATCAATAACGGTCAGGGTATGGTCGTTCTGGAAAACCTTCCGATGACGACCTCGATCGAGGGCATGACCGCGGACTACCAGAACAATCTGTGGTTCGTATCTTCGCAACAGGGCGTCATGAAGATCGTACCCAGCCGCTTCAGCAACCTTTACGAGCAGTATGAGCTGAGCGATGACGTAGTCTACTCCACCTTGGTCTCGGACGGAAGACTCTACATCGGAACGAAGACATCCGGCCTGATCGTTATGGAGAATCAGACGATCCTTTCGGAGATCCCTCTCGAGATGGCCTTTACCATGAGTGGAAATGCACTTCCGTCGACCAATCTGATCAAGATCTTCAAGAATGAGAAGATCCGCTCTATCTACAAGGACAGCAAGGGGAATATCTGGTTCTGTTCTTTTAGCAAATATCCTCTGGTCTGCTATAACGGAAGGACTGCCGTTGGCTATTCGATGGCCGAGGGCCTTCCGAGTGACCGTGTCCGTGCCGTTTATGAATGTGCGGATGGTTCAATGGCGGTCGCCTGTACCGGTGGTGTGGCGATCCTTCGTGATAATGCGGTCACAAAAATTTACGATGAGAAAGACGGCATCGAGAATACTGAAGTCCTTACTGCCATTCAGGCGGCAAACGGAGATCTGCTGGCCGGTACCGACGGCGACGGAATCTATGTCATCGCTGACGGGAAACTGCGGCACATCAACACGGTTAACAGCGATCTCAAGTCAGATATCGTCATGCGTATCAAGAAAGATAAAACAAGAGAGATCTACTGGATCGTTACCAGTAACTCGATCGCCTATATGACTTCGGACTATGAGGTCGTGACGATCAAGAATTTCCCGTATTCCAACAACTTCGACATCTACCAGAATAAGTATGATGAGATGTGGATCTTAAGCAGTAACGGTATCTACGTGGTGCAGACAGAGGAAATGCTGGCAAATAAGGAGATCGTACCGTTTTTCTACGGACGGGAAAACGGACTTTCCTGTTATTCGACATCCAATTCCTACAGTGAACTGACAGAGGAAGGAGACCTTTATATCTGCGGATCTACGGGTGTCGTCCTGACGAATATCGATGAAGAGAACAAAGTTGAGACCGATGCGCGGCTTACTGTGCCTTATCTCGAAGTGGACGGAGAAACGGTCTATCCTGACGAGAACGGGAATTTTACCGTCAAGTCCGGCGCAAGAAAGATCACAGTCTGTGCATACTGCTTCAATTATTCTCTGGTGGATCCGGAGGTCTCCTGCCAGCTCGAGGGCTTCGACCGTTCGATGAAGACGGTCAGAAGAAGTGAGCTGAAACCGGTCGACTATACGAATCTGGCCGGCGGTGAGTATGTCTTCAAAATGAAACTTCTGAGCGAATACGGAGAAGTTCAGAAGGAGTTTTCCGTAAAGATCGTTAAGAAGGAAGCGCTGAAAGAGACCGGGTGGTTCAGGGCACTGATCGTTTTAGGATTAGTCGCATTTGTTATCGCGGTTTCGACGATCATCGGCAACCAGAGAATGAAGAAACTTAAGGAGAAGGAAGAGGAACAGACGATCTTGATCAGAGAGATCGTTGAGGCCTTCGCGAAAGTTATCGATATGAAGGACCGCTATACGAATGGTCACTCGACCCGTGTGGCGGAGTATACGGCGATGCTGGCCCGTGAACTCGGATACGACGATGAGACTGTCGAGAAGTACAGAAACATCGCTCTCCTCCATGATATCGGAAAGGTCGGCATCTCCTCGGAAACTCTCAATAAGCCGGGACGTCTGACGGACGATGAATTCAAGGAGATCAAGTCCCACTCCGGTAAGGGCTATGTTGTTCTTAAAGATATCAGCATCATGCCGGAGCTGGCGATCGGCGCGCGTGACCATCACGAGAGACCGGACGGACACGGTTATCCGAAGGGCCTGAAGGGCGACGAGATCCCGCGTGTCGCGCAGATCATCGCCGTGGCGGATACTTTTGACGCGATGTATTCTGACCGTCCGTACAGAAAACGTATGAACTTCGATAAGGCGATCTCCATCATTCAGGAAGTCTCCGGCACACAGCTGACGGCGGATGTTGTCGATGCGTTCATGAGACTGGTGGAAAAAGGTGAGTTTAAAGCTGAGGATGACAACGGCGGAGGAACTTTCGAGGATATCACCAATATCCATAAGAAACAGGATAAGAAGTTTTCTGAAGAGAAGGATCAACAGAAGTCCGGGGATTGAGACGTTCTTTTGTGACGATTTACTGATTGAAAGTCATCCTGAATCATGCGAAAATAGGCAATGGAAAATAGCGCGGGCACGGGTGTGCCACGCGAAGTGATATTGCATCAAAAGGAGAAAGACACATGAAGAAATTAGGATCACTGGTACTTGTGCTCGTTATGGCGGCATCTATGGCGGCCTGTTCAAATGCCAATAATGTTGATAACAAGTCAGCCGGAACAACAACGGCCCAAGCTTCCCAGGAAGATAATAAGGCGGCATCGAAGGATGAGACATTGGCTCCGTCCAGCAGTGAAGTTGCTCAGGGTACCGTCGAGGTCACACTCGATACCAAGGACAATTTCGTATTCACGTATGAGAATGTAGATATCACACTCGGTGCTGAGCCGACCGAGATCCTCGCAAAGCTCGGCGAGCCGAAGTCCAAGCTGGATGTTCCGTCCTGTGCACACGATGGTACGGATCACGTATATACCTACACCAACATGGTTCTGACGGTATATCAGGCGACCGGCGCGGAGACCGGCTATGTCTCGGATGTTCGTATTTCTTCTGACCTGGTGAAGACCCCGGAGGGTCTGGAGATCGGTATGACACCGGAGGATGCACGTTCGAAGTACGGCGACGCTGATCAGGAGACCGATGTGCTCTGGACTTACAAGCGCGGCACCTCGGAGCTGGTACTTACCATCAAGGCCGGTAAGATCGTCTCGATCGAGTACATGATCCCGTAAGGAGGAAGTGCTTTTGGCACATTATTACGAAGAAAATCCACAAGGGGAATCCGACCGTCGCGTCATCCAGGCGAGGATGCACGGTATGGATTTCTTCTTTTCTACTGATGCTGAGGTGTTCTCCAAGAAGTTCCTGGACTTCGGTTCGAGGACGCTTCTGGAGGCGGCGATCGAAGATCTGTCGGCGGCCGGCCGGAAGAAGGGAAAACTTCTGGATCTCGGCTGCGGATATGGCCCGATCGGTATCATCATGAAGCGTGTTTTCCCGGCGATGGAAGTCACCATGGTGGACATCAATTCGCGTGCGCTCGAACTTGCGCGGGACAACGCGGTCAATAACGGCGTGAAGTTCGTGGAGATCAGAAAGTCCGACGGATGCTCGGAGGTCGAGGACCTCTATGATGTGGTGCTGACCAATCCGCCTGTGCGCGCTGGCAAGCAGACCGTGTTCTCTTTCTATGACGGTGCGTATGAGCACCTTGCCGAGGGCGGCTTCCTTTATGTGGTGCTTCAGAAGAAGCAGGGTGCGCCGTCATCGGAGAAGTACCTTATGGAGAAGTTCGGCAACTGCGATGTCATCGCCAAAGAGTCGGGCTACTGGATCATGAAGTCGGTGAAGTAGTGCTTTTCGAGAAGAATTGTGATAACCGGAAAACGGGAGCAGAATATGCCCCGTTTTTTGTTTGTCGAAGCTGTTGGTCGAATATGTTGTCTAACGAGGGCGGCAGATTAGGCAAGATGTCAGACATTTGCGCTTGTGGTCTGACGAGTGGCCTAATGAGGGGGTGTGATTAGGCCAAGAATCAGACGAGAGAGCGAAATATCTGATAAGTGGTCTAATGCGGGTATGCGATTAGGACGGTCATTAGACACGGCTGAAGATATTCACAAAATGCTTACAAAACATCGCTTATAAAATATTGGTTTCCCCGGGAAATGATGATAGTTTTTTCTTACCAAACTATTCCGTGAAAAAGGAGGACCATATGATATCTTCGATGATTGTTAAAACAGGGCTGGACATGCGGGTTTCTGCGGTTGCTTCTGCGCGAAAAGAACTTGCAGTGATTCCGTGGGTCTCCTTTGGACAGCATGTCAGGCATGGAGAAAGAGTAGGCGTCGTGCGGGTTCGGTCTGTGAAGGATGGTAAGACAAGATGGATAGAGTATTCTGTTGATTCGAAGCAAGGGAAGAAACTCATTCCATATGCGAAACAGAATGCCCTTCTTCGAGATGTGATAAAGGAATGCTCAAAAGAAGTGAACTGTTCATCTGCGCAACCTGTGACAGGGAGGGATAGGATTAATTCTCATCCGACTATAAAAGATGGAGGATTCTTAAACTACTCTTACGAGGAGTTCTGTGCGCTCGTAGAGCATAATGATCAGAGCATTACTCCGGGGTACAGGCACGGGAGATACCTCTTCCGATCGAAGTCGGAGATGCTGATTGCGCAGGTTTTGGAGAAATTAGGACTGGAGTATAAGTACGAGCCGGTCATATTGATCAAAGGTGAGGAGAAGTGGCCGGATTTCGCGGTGTACTGTCCGGAGACAGGGAGGTACTTCTTTATAGAGCATCTTGGAATGATGGACAAAACGAAATACAGGATAGATAACATAGAAAAGATGGCGTTATATGAGGAGGTCGGTATCCGCAACGGCTTGGATATCCTCTACACTACGGAGTACGGAAAAGGCACGTTTGTTACCAATGCGGTAATTGGGAAAATCGCGGGGATCGTGATCTCTCAGGTGATGGTGTGAGCGGTGGGCAAGTGAATGCAGCGGGCACGGCGCGCTACAGGTACAGTGTGCTGCATTTTACTATTTGATTTTATCTATTACCTAGCGTACAATATAGTTTCAAGCGCAAAGCTATTATTTCTAATGAGGTGAATAAAATGGGTTCTTGTGATTCATGCGGTTCTAAGGATTCCTGCCCGTCTGCTTCTGCCGGCGGTTCCTGCGGCTCTTCCGAACCGGAATCTCTCATCGCTCCTCTGCATGAGAAATCTACAGTTAAAAAAGTCATCGGCGTCTGCAGCGGTAAGGGCGGCGTCGGTAAGTCCTTTGTTACCAGCGTTCTTGCTTCCAGACTGGCAAGAGACGGCTACCGTGTCGCGATCCTTGATGCGGACGTAACAGGTCCTTCGATCCCGAAGGCTTTCGGCCTGAAGGGACAGCTGAAGGGTGACGAGAACGGCATCCTGCCGATGACCTCTCACTCCGGTATCCAGATCGTCTCCGTTAACCTTGTTATGGAGAATGAAGAGGCGCCGGTCGTATGGCGTGGTCCGGTCATCTCCGGTGTCGTTAAGCAGTTCTGGTCTGACGTGATCTGGGAGAACATCGACGTTATGCTGATCGATATGCCGCCGGGAACAGGTGATGTTCCGCTGACGGTATTCCAGTCCATCCCGCTCGACGGTATCTTCCTCGTATCTACTCCGCAGGATCTCGTATCCATGATCGTCAACAAGGCGAGAAACATGGCTCTTCTCATGAAGGTCAAGGTCCTCGGTTTTGTCGAGAACATGAGCTACACTGTCTGCAAGCACTGCGGCGAGAAGACACCTCTCTTCGGTGAAGAGGGCAAGGTGCAGAAGGCTGCAAATGAGCTGGGTGTTCCGCTTCTGGACAAGCTCCCGCTTGATCCTGATATCACAGCTCTTGTTGACGAAGGTCACATCGAGAAGGTTCCGAATGACATCCTTTCCGGTGCGGTCGAGTTCGTCGAGAAGATGATCGAAGGTAAATAAATGAACGGTAACCAGTGCTTTTCGCGTGCAAAAGAACTGGTAAAGAGTCTGGCGTGTCTCGTGCTGATCGCGAGCATGCCGGGCTTTTTTTGCGCGTGTAAGAAGTCGAAGAAGTCTTCTTCGAGCGAAGACTATAAGAAGTATCTGGGCGACTATTACTACGACTGCTCGATCAGCGCGATGGTCTTCGAAGTCCCGGAAGAGGAGACGGAGCCGGGGGTGCTCTACCGTCAGGTGACCGATCTTACGGAGCTTGCGAAGAACTGCCCGATGAGTGTGTGCTTCTTTTTCTACTCGAGTATGCGGGCGGACACGTACGGAATGTTTGCGTGCATGGAGCAGGTGACGGAGCAGTATCACGACAAGGTGCTGATCGTCGCGATCGATGCGCTTTCCGAGAAGGAACTGGCGGCGGCCTATAACGTCGAAGCGCTGCCGGAGGCAATCATCATCAAGGACAACATGCAGAAGTCAAGGTTTGACGGGCAGTCCCGAGAGGAAGGGTGGACTGCGCAGGACCTTGCGGACTGGGTGGTTTCCGAGGCACAGACATACGCGTCATGATATAATGGTCCTGTGCCGGAAGAGGCGCAGAGCGGCTCGCTTACGATGCGGGCCTGGAAAGGCGGAAAGAATATGCAGTATGAATATGTGAACGGGATCGGACAGGACAGCCACCGCTTTATGCAGCCGGTCGAGGCGCAGCTGAAGTCGGCGGACAAGTGGCCGAAGCAGCTGATCCTGGCGGGTGTGGTATTCCCGGGCGAGACGCCGCTTGTGGCGAACAGCGACGGAGATGCGGTGCTGCACGCGCTGACCAATGCGATCTCCGGGGTTACGGGGATCAATATCCTCGGCACGATTGCCGACAATATGTGCAAGCAGGGAATCACGGACAGTTCCGCGTATCTGGCAAAAGCACTGTCTTTTTCGGCGGATCAGGGCTGGGAACTGACACATATCTCGGTCAGCATTGAGGCCAAGCGTCCGAAGTTCACGCCGATGATCGGACCGATGAAGATCTGTCTGGGCGAACTGACGGGACTTGATCCGCAGCGCATCGGTATTACCGCGACTTCCGGCGAGAATCTCACGAGATTCGGCGAAGGCGAGGGCATCATGGTGTTTTGCAGCGTGACGATGAGAAGAGAGGAGATCAGCTTCGGTCCGGAAGCTTAAGCTCAGCCTCGTTCCTTTAACATAAACTCAGCAAGAGCGGCGTCTTCGGGCGTCGTTATCTTTATATTTCCGTAGGAGCAGGGGATCAGGCGGACGGGGATACCGAGGGCCTCAGCGAGGGCGGTGTCATCTGTCGCTGTGATACCTGATTCTTTCGCGCGGGCGGATACGTCGAGGAGTACGCCGTACTTGAAGACCTGCGGGGTCTGTACTTCGTAGAGGGTGCTTCGGTCGAGCGTGCGGTCGACTACGGCCGGAGCAGATGATGAAACAGACTCGGCGGTGGCCATCTTTATCGTGTTCTTGCACGGCGTCGCGGCGACGCAGACATCGTAGATCTGTCCGCCGGCATAGCAGGCGGCGATCGTCTTTTTATCGACCATGCAGCGTGCGCCATCGTGAATGAAGACCGGATCCTGCGGCTCCGGTACGCGTTCCAGGTCAGACAGGGCAGCGATACCGCAGGCAACGGAGTCCTGACGGGTAGCTCCGCCGGGAACGACTTTTTCGACAAAACTGATCTTATATTCCTGAAGAAGTGCTTCTACACGGCCGATGTTCTCTTCGCCGGTTACGACGACCGCGTGAATCTGAAGGCCCGGATTCTCCTGCAGTTCAGCAAAAGCCAGAAGCGTCCTTGCCAGGACGGGAATGCCGTTGATCTTCAGAAACTGCTTGCTGTCGGAGATCCCCATACGGGTGCCGAGACCGGCGGCCGGTACGATGAGGTACAGCGGGCGCATCATGTCCCTGATCGGAGTCGAAGGAATGAAGTTCTTGATCTGCATGTAGAGTCCTCCTTATGCGAAAAGCACGTCGATGGCTTCACTTAACTTATCGACGTAGATAAAGTCCATTTTTACGGGCAGCCGCTCAGCGGCATTCTTGCTGGCGCCCGGAAGGACGCAGGCGGTAAAGCCGAGGCGGGATGCATCAGACAGACGCTTCTCGAGATCACTTACGGGACGGAGCTCACCGGTCAGACCGACCTCACCGAGCACCATCGTATTCTCGCGGAGTGCTTTTCCCGAGAAAGAAGAGAATACGGCACATACGACGGCGAGATCACAGGCGGTCTCGTCGATCCGCATGCCGCCGACGACATTGATATAGGCATCCATATTCGCAATGCCGACCTTGCACTTGCTCTCAAGGACCGCAAGGAGCATGGAGACGCGGCCCTTGTCGAGGCCCTGCGTCATGCGCTGCGGATTTGCGTAGGAAGATGGCGACATGAGCGCCTGGATCTCCAGAAGTACGGCGCGCGATCCCTCAACGACAGAGGTGATCACGGAGCCGGGAGCCATGTGCGGACGGCCGGAAAGAAGAAGGGCGGACGCGTTCTCAACGCCCATCAGTCCCTTCTGTGTCATTTCAAAGAATGCAAGTTCACCGGTCGAACCGAAGCGGTTCTTGGTGGCGCGGAGCATACGGAGCGCGGAAGAGCCGTCGCCCTCGAAATAAAGGACGGTGTCGACCATGTGCTCGATGATGCGCGGGCCGGCGATGGCGCCGTCCTTGGTGACGTGACCGACCAGCACGATCGGGACGTTCAGGGACTTGGCGATACGGAGAAGCCCTGCCGTAACCTCGCGTGTCTGGGACACGGAGCCCGGCGCGGAGGAGATCTCCTCGCTGTATAGGGTCTGGATCGAGTCAATGATACAAAGACCCGGATGACGCTCGGAAATGAGCTCGGAAATATGCTCGAAGGAAGTCTGGGAGCAAAGCACGATGCTGTCTCTTCTGATGCCGAGACGGTCGGCACGCATCTTGATCTGGGATTTAGATTCCTCGCCGGAAACGTAGAGGATCTCGCCGGAGACCTTCACGGCGCCGCTGACCTGCATGAGAAGTGTGGACTTTCCGATGCCGGGATCGCCGCCGACCAGAGTCATGGACCCTTCGACAAAACCTCCGCCGAGGATACGGTCGAGCTCGGAGATGCCGGATGAGAAGCGCGGCTCGGATTCCTTCGCTACATCGGCGAGCCTGGAAACGCCGCGCTCGGCGATCCAGCCGGCACGAAGGGCGGGCTTGGCGTCGGCGGGTGCCGACTTTACTTCGACGACCTCATCGAAGGTGTTATATTCCTGACAGGACGGGCACTTGCCCATCCATCCGGATGTCTCGTAACCACAGTTTCTGCAGACGAATTGTGCTTTTTTCTTAGCCATAGGGTCTCCTTGCTCCGGCGCGCTTTTCCACGCGTCTGATACACCTAATCATACCACCTGAGTATTTCTTTTTTAAGTAAAATTGAGTAAAATACAAAAGATTGTTATGTCGTGTAAGGAAGTATTTGAAACCATGGACCGATCCTGGACAGACCACTATGACGAAGAGATGACGGGGCTCTCTGAGATCCCGGATCTTACGATATATGAAGTCCTGCTGAAGACGGCAGGTGCTTTTCCGGAGAAAAGAGCTGTGACGTTCGAGGGAACGCGTATCACGTATTCGGAACTTCTCTACGAGACAGATGCTCTGGCGGCTGCCCTTGATGACTGTAATATCGGTGTCGGCACGGTCGTGACCGTGTGTCTGCCGAATATCCCGCAGGCGGTCGTAGCGATCTATGCGCTCAATAAGCTTGGCGCGATTGCGAATATGGTGCACCCGAAGACGCCCGCGTCGGAGCTCCGGTCCTGCATGAAGGATACGGGGAGCGAGTGCCTGCTGATCCTTGATGCTTTTCTTCCGAAATGTAAGGAGATGCTCGATGAACTCGAGCCGGGTCTGGTGATTGTATGCCGGATCCAGGATTATCTTTCCGCGCCAAAAGCACTGGCTTTCAGCGCGAAGGTGAGAAAGAAGATACCGAAGTCTCCCTCAGATTCGTTCTATATCTCGTACAAAAATCTTATCCATCACGGCGATCTGCTCTATGGCGGAAAACTCGATGATGACTACGACTGGGTAGACGCCTTTGCTGACGAAAAGAAGATTGAGAAAGAGCCGTATATCCGTCCGATCGGACCGGATGATCCCGCGCTTTATCTTCACAGTGGGGGAACGACCGGATCTCCGAAGATCGCGGTCATCTCCTCGACAAATATGAATGTGCCGGCGATCCTCGGCCCGCAGATCATAAGGGTACCGGACCCGTTTGCGGATCCGAAGAATTTCCCGGATCTGACGATGGTCGCGATTCTGCCGCTGTTCCACGGATTCGGCGTCTGTATGTGCATGCACTGCATGATCGCCTCCGCGATCAATATGCTGCTGGTGCCGGTGTTTAAGCCGGATGAACTGGCGAAGATCATTAAGAGAGAGAAGCCCCAGCTGATCGCGGCTGTACCGACGCTTTACGAGGGCATGCTCAAGAGCGATAAACTGAAGAAGATGAAACTCGACTTCTTAAGAGCCTGCTTCAGCGGCGGTGATTCGCTGCCGATGAGCCTGAAGAAGAGATTTGATGAATATGTCCGTGCTAGAGGAGCGGATATCTCGCTTCGTGAAGGTTACGGTCTTACGGAGACGCTGACAGTCTGTGCCGTAAATCCCGAGAAGGAGTGCAAAAGCGGCTCCGTGGGTCTTCCGCTTCCGGGGATCGATATGGCGATCGTGCGTCCCGGAACAGATGAAGAGGTTCCTGCCGGAGAGAAGGGCGAGATCTGTATCAGCGGCCCGACCGTGATGTGCGGTTATCTCAATGATCCGGAGGCAACGGAGCTGGCCATCCATATTCATGCGGACGGTAAGAGATGGATCCACAGCGGCGACCTCGGGCATCGTGACGAGGACGGATTCTTCTACTTTGACCAGCGCATCAAGCGCATCATCAAGGTGTCCGGTGTCCCGGTATTTCCGTCCCAGATCGAGAAGACGATCCTCGAGAATGAAGCCGTCGAGGCGGCCTGCGCGGTTGCGATCCCGCATCCGTACCGTCTCCACGTGGTAAAAGCATATATCCAGTTAAAAGATCCTTCAGCAGACGATGCGACGAAGAATAAAGTCCGATCGGAGCTCGAAGAGCGCTGCAGGAATGATCTGATCCCGTATGCCCGTCCGACGGAATATGAGTTCTGCGCTGAACTTCCGAAGACGAAGCTCGGCAAGATCGATTACCGGGCTCTGGAAAAGGAGGCTTCTGCATCGGATGAATAGAGGTCATATCCGGCACGTAATGCGAAGCGAATGGCGTAAGACGAAGAAGACGCCGATCCAGCTGGTCACGATGCTGATCGTGCCGCTGGTAAGTGTGCTTTTTCTTTCCTGGTGCATGAGCTACGTGCGGGTCATGGTCGAAAACTACCATGCGACCGTGTATCTTCCCGATGACGAGACGGCAGAGATGGTCGAGGGTGTCCTCGGCGAGTATTATCCCGATTTCAGTTTTACTTCCGGAACGAGAGAAGAGGCGGAGGAGCGCGTCCACGAAGGCAAGACGGACTGCGCGCTGTTTGTGGATAACATTGCCGTATCCATCCTTTATGATTCATCGCTCATTACCTCTTCCGTGGCACTGAAGGATTCGACGGATCTGGCCAATGACCTGGTGTATCTTCTGGAAGGGCAGGAGTATCTGGACGGCGCGTACGCGCTGTATCCGGAGTCGCTGCCGATCGACCTTTCTACCGATGCCGAGAAACTGTCCGGCTACTTTGACCAGATGGCCGGCCTGATCGGCATGATCCTCTTCCTGATGATGGCCAGTAACGCGATGACGCTGTCCGCGCGGACCATCACTGGAGAAAAAGAGCGTCAGACCTTTGATTCGCTGGTCCTCTGTCCGGCCCCTATCCGCAAGATCCTTCTGGGAAAAGAACTGGTCATGTTTATGGAGATCTTCCTTTCGGGTATCATGGGTATTCTCGCGGCCGTTGCCGGCATGGCGATCTGGAGCCCGGATGAATTCGCGCTCGCGGGAAAGATCGCGGGAAGCAATCCCGTCTGGATCCTTGTGATATTCCTTCTGCTTCTGACAGTCACACTCGTGATCACGGCAGTATTCAGTATCATCGGAAGTGCTTTTGCCCAGGCAAAAAAAGCATCGCTGTTCTCTTCGGCCGGTATGGTGATCATCTCTGTCGCGGCGATCCTTCCGAACTTCATCGATGCCGGGGCAGTTAAGTATGTGCCGGTCGCAAACTGGACACCGATCGTGAAAAACTTAAGTAAGAATCAAGTCGACTATATACCGCTCCTGACGGCACTGGCGATCTCCGCTGTCGTGTTTGTCATCTGCATGATCCTGTCTTCAAGATTGTGGGAAAGGACTTCTGAATGATTACTATCGAGCATCTGAAAAAGACTTTTAAGAAGAACAAGGTAGAGGCGGTCAAAGACGTGTCTCTTACGATCAACGACGGAGAGATCTTCGCGCTTCTCGGACCGAACGGCGCCGGAAAGACGACGACCATGCGTATGCTGTCGACACTCCTTTCACCGACGGGCGGTACGATCCTTTACGATGGAAAACCACTGGAGCAGGATACGGATGCGATCAGAAGACGCATCGCTTTCCTGACCAACGAGATCCGTCTCGACGGACAGTTCACGCCGGACGAGCTGGCGGACTACTACGGCGGACTCTATGAGATGAGTAAGGAAGCGATCGCCGAGAACCGGAACAAGCTCTTTGACTACTTCGGGATCAGTGAGTTCAGAGACAGAAGATACGAGACATTCTCTACCGGTATGAAGCAGAAAACATCCCTTGCGATCTGCCTTCTCCACGACCCGGATACGATCATTTTCGATGAGCCGACGAACGGTCTGGATATCCTGACACAGCACCTGATCGAGGAGTATCTCCTGCGCCTGAAAAAGGAAGGGAAGTGTATCATCCTTTCCACGCATATCCTTGACCTCGTCAGCCGCATGGCGGACCGGGTAGGCATCATTGTGGACGGGCGTTCCGTCTTCTGCGGAACCGTTCCGGAGCTTCCGGAGAGTCAGGGAGTGAATACGGTCGAAGAGGCCTTTATCAAGCTGTACAAAGAAAACCACGAAGAGAAAGCCATCGTCGGACGGCACGGGAGAGAGTAAGAGATGAAGGGACTGGGAAAGATCTTCCATCACGAAATGCAGAAGATCCTGAAGGAGAAGAGCCTCCTGTTCGGGTTCCTGGTCCTGCCTGTCATTACGCTGTTCCTGACGGTCGGCATGTCGCTTCTCCAGCCCCGGACCGGGCAGGAGCAGAATACGTCCTACACGATGTTTTTCTACGGCATCCAGATGGAGAGAAACAACATCGGATCGATCGATGACAAGCAGATCTGGATCGAGGAAGTCACCGAAGAACCGCAAGTGTTCATCGAGTCGGAGAGGTTTCATAAATGCGATGTTCTCGTGGATTTCTCGGATATCGAATGTGTCGAGATCTATTATCACGAGAGCGATTCGGTCTCCAATTACATGAAGATGAGTGCGGAATCCTTCGTACGACAGAGTTTCGATCAGGTGTATAAATCCCAGAACAGGAATATCGTGTTCCGTTCCGTACAGGTCGAGGACATCACGCTGAAAAGCACTGCGAACCGTATGATCGCGATGCTCCTTCCGTATATGCTGATACTGCCGCTGACGGCAAATATCGCGAACTTCGCAGGCGATACGATCGCGGGCGACAAGCAGCGCGGCACATTCTATCAGGTGATGCTGTCTCCTGTGCCGCCGATCAGCCTGATCATGGGCAAGATCCTCTCGGTCAGCCTGATCAGCCTCTTTTCAAGCGGTATCTATATCGGGATCGATGTGCTCGGAAGTAAGATATGCGAGGCGATGGGGTCGAAGGATGTCTTCGGGTTCGCGGGCGTTCATGTCACGATCCCGCAGGTCCTGCTGATCCTTCTATATGCCGTGCTTCTGTGCTATCTGTTCTCCAACCTCGGCATCCTCATCTCTCTTTTCTGTAAGGATGCAGGCCAGGCGCAGGCCGCGCAGATCCCGGTAACGCTGGGATGTACACTTGCTGCGATGATGTCGATGTTCCGCCTCGGAACTTCTCCGCTGTCACACTACTTTATCCCGGTCTATAACATCTGCCTGATCTTTCAGGATCTTCTGAACGCACGGGCGAAGATGGAGAACATGGTCGCGGTGGCCCTGTCTCTGCTGGTTCTTGCAGTCCTCGTCCTGATTACGACACTTGCTTCCTACAGAAGCGAGAAGGTCCGCGCATAGAAAAGTACGGCAAAAGTGCTTTTGTCACGGAAATAAGAGAACTGTAACAAGACGCCCCGCGGTTTTACTTTGCCCTCTTTTTGTGATTAAATTATCTTTAGTTAAGGGGAAAGACACTAAGGAGAAGAAACGCATGAATAAGAGAATCAGAATCGTACTTAAGGTGCTTGGTTGTATCGTGCTTTCGACGTCGATGCTGCTTAGCGCGTGCCGTCCGATGAAGTCTGACGGAAGAAAGAAGATGACGAAACGGACGAGCGAGGAAACGTCCGAGACGACAGAAGATCCCACGGATACTACAGATACTTCGGATTCACAGGCGCCGACAGACACGGCGGTTCCGACCAATCCTGTGCAGAAGAAATATACGGGCGCCGAGGCGGCCAAGAAACTTCACGAGATAGACGAGGAGAGCTTTAAGCAGGGTATGACGGACATCTGGACGGTGACCGACAGGCTGGATGATCCTTCTGCTGCCGGGATCGCCTGGCCGGATGTCGGTATTGAGCCCTGGAAACCGGATGACGGAACCGGACACGATGAAATCAAGCAGCTCCTTCAGACTCTGGAAGAAATTGACGAAGATTCCCTGGAGCTTGAGGACCAGATCCTTCTCGAAACGATGAAGCGTGACTATGCTCTGTCGGATGCGATGTACGATATGGACTACTATACTCCCGAGATGAATGCTCTGACCGGAGTCAATGTTGAACTCCCGATTTCTCTGTCTGTTATGACATTTGATGATAAGGACGATGTGGAGCGCTATCTTAAGATACTCGCAGATGTAAAGCCTTACATGGAGTCTCTGTTTGAGTATGAGAAGAAGCGTGCCGAACTGGGATGGAGCCTGCCGGATGAGCATCTGGATCACCTGATCGAGTCCGTCGAAACAGTCTACAAGGATCATGACGGGAACTATATGTATACCACGTTTGATGAGCGCGTAAAGGCGCTCGGGCTGGACGCTGCGACGACAAAGGATCTGATCGCGAGAAATAAAGAGATCCTGGATACATCTTTCTTCCCGGTATATGAGGAGTTGGCCAAGAATCTGGAAACACTCCGCGGCACTGCGAAGACAAGCGGAAAGATCTGTGAGATGGACGGCGGAAAAGAGTTCTATGAGAAGTACTTCCAGTTACGTTCCGGAACCAGCCTGACGATCGATGAGGCTAAGAAGATCCTTGAAAGCAAGATCCAGGAAGAATATCTGGACTTCTATTCGAAGCTGCTGACGCTTTCCCCAGAACAGCAGGAGCAGATGATGGATCCGGATAAGATGCAGAAGATCACGACCGGATCCTTTGAGGATGATATCGAGTTCTGTAAAGATGCAATCAAGACCGATTTCCCGGATATCGGGGATGTTCAGTATAAAGTGGTACATCTGCCGAAAGAAATGAGCGAGAACTTCTCTCCTGCGGCATACTGGACGGCTCCGTACGACAATCCGAACAAGAATGTCCTGCTTCTGAATGATTACAGTGACGGACTCGGCGATATGCTGACGACGGTTGCCCACGAGGCGTTCCCGGGACACCTTCTCGAGACGGTCTATCATGTCCAGAACATGAAGAGCTACTATCAGAAGGGCGGCACGACAGCCTATAAGGAGGGCTGGTCCACCTATTCCGAGCATTACATCATGAATCTGACCACGGGTTTCGATCTGGATCTTTATAACTGCTACTATGTGTATATCGCACTTCTGAATTATCACATGCAGGCTTACTTCGATATCTGTGTTCACTATGACGGCTGGACGAAGGATGATATTGCGAGATTTGCAGGCCAGTATTTCCCGGGAGCGGGTCAGGAGGTCGCAGATGCCCTCTATGACATCATTATCGAGATTCCCTGCTATGTAACGCCTTACTGCTTCGGCAACTACTACTGCACGAAGATCATTGACGATGCGATGGCACAGTACGGGAATGACTACACGAAGTGTGAGATCCATAAGGCATACCTCGACATGGGACCGAGTTCCTTTGACATTCTCGAGAAGTACATGCCGCTGTTCGTGGAGAAGCAGCACTGATGGGGCTGATCCGGGACAATCTGGGCACGATCGTGATCAGTCTGCTCCTGGCGACTGCCGTGATCCTCATCATTCTGAAAATGGTGAGGGATAAAAGGAAAGGGAAATCTTCCTGCGGGTGCGGATGTGAAGGCTGCGCGATGCGTAATTCCTGCCATTCTCCGGCACCAAAGAAGAAGAAAGATGCATGAACCGATTCGGTAAATCTGTTAAATGGTTATCTGTTTTTACTGCGGGGGCGCTGGTTTCAGCGCCTCTTGCCGCCTGTTCGTCAAAGACTATGGATCAGGAAAATATCGCGAAACCGCCGGCGGTCGTAACGGATGAGAACGGGAATACGGTCTCAGGAAACAAATGGGTAGGATCTCCGACCGATCAGATCACGGATGCGCAGAGGACCTTCCGTGAATATGACATGGGCATCTTCGTAGGTGCTTCAGATCTTCTCAATGCCTACTACACATACGAGAATCCGGAGAACTACTATTCGCAGTGGCCGACGACAGGCCTTTCCTTCCCGGGAGTTGCCGAGTATCAGCAGGCGTCGTCCGGCTATGCCATGCTGGAGCAGACCTTAAGCGGCCTGGATCCGGCTGAACTTACCGAAGAGCAGAACCGTGCGATCACGGATATGTGCTTCGATTTCCACTATATGTCGGAGATCTACAGTCACCCCTACTATATTCCGCAGCTCAATCCGATGGGCGGAAAACAGGTCGTCTATCCGATGCTGATCTCCCTTATCCCTTTCGAGAGCACGGATGATGTGGAGCGTTATTTCACGATCCTGGGAGATGTGAAGGATTTCTTCACGAAAGCATTTGATACTGAGAAGACAAGAAGTGAGATGGGCCTTGGATGGAATGACGAGTGCATCGACCGTATCGTGCAGGACTGTATCAAGATGCAGAAAGACCACGATACGAACTTCATGAAGACGACCTTCGAAGAGAGAGTGAATAAACTCGACATCTCAGATAAAGAGAAGGCGGACTATATTCAGAAGAACCAGGAACTTCTGGATCTCTACTATTATCCTGCCATGGAGATGCTGATCGAGAAACTTCCCGAACTGAAGGGCAAGTGCAACGACGCATCTTACCTTGCGGCAACGGCTGATGGAAAGGCCTATTATGAAGCGCTTTTCCACAGTAAGACCGGCGTGGAGATGTCGGTGGAGGACTGTACGAAACTCCTGCAGAAGAAGATCGACGATGTCTATAACGAATATATCGAGACCTGGAAAATGAAGGGCAGCTACTATACTTTCGGGGACCTGAGCTTCGATGAGGCACGCGACTGGTGCAAGCGCTTCACGGACGAGAACCTCCCGAAGATTGAGAATCACGATGTTGAAGTATATGAGATCCCCCGTCAGCTCTATGACTCGATCCAGCCGGCAAGATATCTTCCTGCTCCGGTCGATGATTATACTAAGCACACGGTCTGGCTCAATGTCGCAACACTGGACGATCCGCAGTATGACATGTTTACCACAGTGTCCCATGAGATGTATCCGGGACACCTCTACCAGCATCAGTACCAGGCCGAGAACCTGGAAAGCCGCTATCAGGTATTTGCCATGTCCGAGCCGTACGCGGAGGGCTGGGCGCAGTATTCCGAGAAACTGATGGTCTCGTATGCGCCTTTTGACCGTGCGCAGGCGGATCTGGCGCTGAACGCGTCTTACCTGTATTCCACCTTTATTGCCGCGCGTCTGAGCATAGGTGTCGAGTATGAGGGCTGGAATTACGAAAAATGCAAAGAGTATATCTCGAACTACGGTCAGGACGAGTCTGTCACCGATGAATACTGGAAACGTATTACGGCCGAGCAGGGCTATGCGCTCGAATATGCTTTCGGGTATATTTTCACCTCGGATATCCTGGACAGCTCGATCGAAGAACTCGACGGGATCTGTACGAAAGAGGAAGTGATCAAGGCGTATCTTGACCTCGGCTGTGCGCCTTTTGAAGTCCTTGAAAAGGACATGAAGGCTTTCGTAGAGAGCAAAAAGAATTGACGTTGTTTCGCGTAATACCCGTGCAATAGTTCTTTTCAGATAGAAAAAACAAAAAGCGCCTGAGAACGGGGCTTGCCGTCATATGAAACGGCATCGTCCCGAATTTGTCACGAAATTGTAGCAAAAAGAGCCTCCTTAGCACTTGTATGAAAAGACATTATGTTATAATTAAACAGAAGTAATGGGACGATCCCCTAATTTTGGAGGCCTAAGCTATGGCAAAGCAGACTCGTCTGGCAACAACACTTACAGCGAGATATTTTCCTACCGCAGAACTCACAGATGCTTTTTATATGGACGGCCGTGTGACAAGCAAGTCAGTCGCCCGTTCCGCAGATCTTACGAACGATAAAGAAGACAGAGGTTTTTTCTTCTCTGTATTTTCCCATCAGACCAATCCCGATCAGGATCCGAATGCGCTTCCGCCGTATGAGCCGATCCTCCGCCGTCTCGGCACAGAGCTGAAGACTGGCCGCCGTTCTCTGGACGACTCGATCGGTGAGATGGTCAATACCGCCGTCTCCATCACCGGTAAGATGAAGATCCAGCAGGGCAATAACCGTGCTCCGTTCTTCGCAGGCGTTATGGTCAAGGACGGTGAGGCTTTTGCTTCCACGATCGGCAAGGGCCTGGCATTCCTCTATCGTGATGACACACTCTATCCGATGACGGCGACCGATATCCATATCGATGCGATCAATACCGCCCGTCAGAAGGTCGATAATTTCTATAACTTCTGTGCGACCAAGACTGCTCCGGCACTGTGCTCCAACATCGCCCAGCTCAAGCTTGATGACTGCATTATCCTCTGTAACCGTGAGGTCTACGAGGCACTGGGTCAGCAGGAACTTCTGCGTATCCTCTACGATGCAGAGGATCAGAGCGATGCGGCTTCGGTGGTTATCACAGAGGCAGCGGCGAAGCTCCCGGGCGTTCCGCTGCAGTTCATGATCTCTTTTGTTGAGGACATCACCTCCAGTGAGAGAGGCGGACTCTTCGGCTTCGGCAGAAAGAAGAAGAAGGCGGCCGCAGAAGAGGTCGAAGATGAAGATGAGTACAATGTAGCACCGCCGGTACCGCTCGAGTCTCCCAAGAAGAAGGAAGCTCCGGTATCCAAGGATGCGATGCTGTTCGGTGATGCTCCTGCCAAGGAGAAGTCTCCTGAGGCAAAAGCACTGGAAGCTACCCAGTTTAATCCGCCTGTAGGAACCGCGGCTGACGCAATCGCGTCCCTCGGTGCCGAGACGGCTTCGAAGACTGCGGCAGCTGCGGCAGTAAGCGCTGCATCGAGTGCTGCGGCAAGTGCTATCGTAGATAAGGCGATCAATACGCCGGTTCCGGAACCGGAACTGTCGTTCGGTGATATTTCCGATCTGATGAAGAATGACAGTGCAGAAAATAGTGCTCCTGAGAAGAAGCCCGAGACTGAAGTGAAGCCGGCAGATGAAGCTGACAATATCGAAGCGACAAAGGTCGTTCCGTTCGTGAGCAGTTTTGATAAGGCCGCGGCCGATCTCGACGCGAAGCTCAGCGCGACACCTGCAGCTGCACCGGCAGCAGATAATCCTTTCGTTGCGGCACAGGCGGCACCTGCCGAGCCGGTCAAGAAGGATGAGCCGTTCGTCGCAGTAAAGAACGAAGACAATCCGTTCTTCAAGGCGGCCGTGAAGGCCCAGCAGCCGGAGACTCCGTCTGTGAAGGCAGAAAGCCCGGTAATTCCGGAGGCAGCAGTAGCAGCGGCTGCAACAGAAGCAGTAAAAGAAGAAGCAGATTCTTCCGCAGAATCTGCCAAGCCGGAAGCGGAAGAAACTTCCGGGGATGTATCGTTTGAAGTAGGCGGAGATGCACCGGCCGATACAGGTGCTCCGCTCTTTATCGGCGACGAGCTCTTTGTCGGTGACCCGTCAAAAGCTCCGGCCGCCCAGCAGAACGTGGCAGGAACTGAACAGATCTCCGGAGGATCTTCTTCGGCATCTGTTGCGGAAACAGACGAGGATGCCCCTCTTGTTTTCGAGGCGGAAGACGAGGTGAAAAAGCCTATGAACGACGAGCCCGAATATTCTAACGATCCAAAAGAATTCGATGAGACACCGCTTTTCTTCGGAGATGCCGAGACTTCTTCTGAGGATCAGTACGAAACCCACGATGCTTATCCGTCGGATTATGCTTCAGACGAAGCTCCGGCAGGCGACAGTGAATTCGTGATCCCGTTCGCTACGAGCGATGCACCGGCCAACGCGACAGCTTCCGCTGATGATGTTCCGCAGATGCCGCTTTACGAAGCTCCGACTTATGTTCCGCCGACATATCCGACTAACAGCGATACTCCGGTAGGCTATGAGGACACCGGCGTATATGCAAGAGGCTCCTACACTGTTGATGAGGATGAAGCTTCTCCGGTAGTTTCCCAGTTCGTACAGCAGCAGCCGGAAGCTGCACCGGTATCTCCGTTCGTAAATGTTGATGCGGATCCGTACAGCGCAGATCCTTCGTTTGTGAACGCAGGATACGATGAGCCGACCCAGGAGATGCCTGTGGTAAGCGAGGCTGACTACGATCCGTTCGCTGCGGTAACTGAGGCCGCCGCCCAGCAGGAAGAAGTTCCGCAGTATGACTTTGATAATCCGCCGCCGTCTGTGGCTGATCTCTTTGACGTTGCACCGTCCGCATCTGCTGCAGAGCCTGTAGCCGCGGCATCCGCGATCCCGGCATACATGCAGCAGGGTGAGGCCGTTCGTCCGGGCTCCGTACCGGGTGTTCCGAGACGTCCTTCACAGCCGCAGCGTCCGGGTAACCGTCCGAATACGCAGCCGACCAGAAGAAGACCGGATACGATCGATGACGGCTTTGACAGTGAGGATGAGGGCCAGGCCGGATCCTTCCTGCCGTATGTACTTGCAGCAGTTTCCCTGATCTGTCTGATCATCATCATCGTGCTGATCGCGAAGTCCTGCAGCAGCAGTAAGAAGTCCGAACCGGCAGAGTCCAGTTCTGATGCTTCTATCACAGATGTATCCGGTGAGGTAACAGATACAACGCCGTCTGTGACGGAGACCACCCCGCCTGAGACGAAGCCGACGACCGAAACAGATCCGATCGGTATCTACACGTTCTCGGATAAGACCGGATGCCGCACATGGTGGGATCTCTTCCACTCCGTATATGGCTATGACATCGACAGTGAGAACGATCCTTATGTCACGACGATCAAGACCTATAACGGACTGGAAGCTACCTATGTACCGCAGGCCGGTGAGTCCGTGAAACTCCCGCCGCCGAGCATGTTCCCGCCGAAGTCCTCGACGTAAGAGTGCTTTTCCCAAAGATCAAGAAACGAGGGGCTGTCCGATCGGACAGCCCTTTTTCATTCTGCGGAGGATCGAATAAAAATCATTTGGCGTTTCTAACTGTCATTTTGTGTGCAAAGCGCCCGCGAAAAGACCTTTTTTTGATAATTTGCCGAAAATGAAAATGACAGTGCTTTTTGACTAGAAAAATCGGTGAATTGCGACTACAATAGTACGGTATGTAATTATGTAATATTGGATTTACATGGAGGGATTATCATGAGTACGCACAAGAAGCTTTTCATTCCGGGTCCGGTTGAAGTCCGCGATGAAGTTCTGGAAAAGATGGCTACGCCGATGATCGGCCACCGTACCAAAGATGCATCTGCTCTGCAGCAGGGAATTTCCGAGAAGCTGCAGAAGGTCATGGGTACGAAGAACACTATCATTCTTTCCACCTCATCAGGAAGCGGTCTGATGGAAGGCGCCGTACGATGTTTCACTGCCAAGAAGGCAGCAATCTTCTCCATCGGAGCATTTGGTGAGCGCTGGTACAAGATGGCGACATCTAATGGCGTTCCGGCAGATATTTTCCGTTCCGAACTAGGACAGATCACAACACCTGAGATGGTCGACGAGGCACTCTCCTCCGGCGAGTACGACATGATCACCATCACACACAACGAGACATCCACAGGTATCCACAACCCTGTCGGAAAGATCTCCGAGGTCCTTAAGGCTAAGTACCCGGATGTTATCCTCTGCGTGGATACGGTAAGTTCCATGGGCGGTGACTTCATTCCGGTTGACGAGTGGGGCATCGACGTCTGCATCACTTCTACACAGAAGTGTCTCGGACTTCCTCCGGGAATGTCCATCGCATCGGTTTCCGACCGTGCACTCGAGAAGGCAAAGACCATCCCGAACCGTGGACTTTACTTCGACTATGTTGAACTGGCTAAGTTCGTTCACGAAAAGCCGTTCCAGTATCCGTCCACTCCGTCTGAGTCTCACATGTTTGCTCTGGACTACCAGCTCGACTGCATCCTCGCTGAGGGCGTCGAGAACCGCTACAAGAGACACTGCGAGATGGCTGAGCTCGTCCGTGACTGGGCAAGAAAGAACGCGGAGCTTTACTCCGATCCGGATAACCTGTCCGTCACAGTTACATGTATTAAGAACACACTGGGTATCCCGTTCCCGGAGATCAACAAGAAGATGGGTGAGAGAGGATATCTCCTGTCCGGCGGTTACGGTGCTCTGAAGGAAACCACATTCCGTATCGCACACATGGCAGATACGACCATTGATGAGATCAAGGCGATGCTCAATGATCTCGACGAAGTTATTGCTGAGCTTAAGGCTCAGAACGCATAAGATTTTGGGAGGAACACGAACATGAAGATTTTAGTTGCAGAAAAGATCGCGGCAGATGCAATCCAGTATCTGAAAGACGAAGGTTTTGAAGTAGACGAGAGATTAGGTTGCTCCCAGGACGAGATCAAGGGTTTTATCGGTGATTACGATGCTCTCATCGTACGTTCCGTAACACAGGTCAATAAGGATCTCCTCGCTAATGCTAAGAATCTTAAGGTTGTAGGCCGTGCCGGTAACGGTATCGACAACATCGATGTTGCTGCCTGCACAGAGAAGGGCATCATCGCGGTAAATACTCCGGAAGCCAACATCATGGCAGCCGGTGAGCTCGCAGTTGCTCACGCATTCTCCATTTTCAGAAATCTCTGCCACGCAAACGAGGCAGCTCATAACGACGATTTCCGCCGTGCCCAGATGATCGGTAACGAGCTCGAGGGCAAGACCGCTGGTATCATCGGTCTCGGCCGTATCGGTTCCATCGTAGCCAGAAAGCTCAAGGGTATCGGTATGACAGTCGTTGCTTACGACCCGTACATCACACAGGAGAAGTTCGACACAGTAGGCGTTAAGCGCTGCGCTAAGCTCGAGGATCTTCTTGCTGTTGCTGATCTCATCACATTCCACACACCGAAGAACAAGGAGACCGTCGGCATGGTCGGCGCTGACGAGCTTGCAAAGTGCAAGAAGGGCGTCCGCATCGTAAACGCTGCACGTGGTGGTCTCGTAAATGAGGCAGCTCTCTATGAAGCACTGAAGTCCGGTCAGGTTGCCGCTGCTGCAATCGATGTATTCGATAAGGAGCCTTCTTACGATAAGGCACCGGGCGAGCAGCAGTACCAGAACCCGCTCCTTACTCTTCCGAACTGCGTAGTTACACCTCACCTCGGTGCATCCACACAGGAAGCAAACCACAACGTTGGTTCTGCGGTTACTTCTCTCGTGGCAAAAGCACTTCGCGGCGAGCTCGTTGCTGCGATCAACATGCCTTCTTTCAGCGGCGATATGGCGGCCATCCGTCCGTATGCTGACCTCGCTGAGAAGCTCGGTAAGATCTACTATCAGGCAGAAGAAGCTCCGGTTAAGAAGATCGAGGTTGAATTCAGAGGCGCTCTCGCTGAGCAGGAGACAGGCATCCTGACACTCTCTGTTCTGAAGGGTTTCCTCTCTGCTCATTCTGACGGACGCGTAAGCTTCGTTAACGTACGTCAGGGTGTTGAGGCTCACGGCATCGAAGTTGTCGAGAGCAAGAGTGCACAGTGCGAGCGTTACGGCAGCATGATCGTTGTTAACTTCGTAACAGAAGAAGGCAGAGAGCTCTCCGTTTCCGGTACGATCGTCGGTGATGACACAGAAGTTCTCGTAAGCTTCTTCGGTTATCAGGCAGACTTCGCTCTGGCGCCGATCGTTATCGCTATGCAGAACGAAGACAAGCCGGGCATCATCGGTAAGATCGCAACAAAGATCGGTGATCACAACATCAACATCAACAGCATGCACTGGGGCGTTAAGCCGGGTTCCACCAAGGCCCAGTCCTTCCTCGGTGTCAGCGAAGAACTCGGTGAGGATGTACTCGCAGAACTTCGTGCAATCGATGGTGTACTCCGTGTAACACAGCTCTTCTTCTGATCCGCTTAGGAATTAGAAAATAATAGACGCATAAGTAAATCCCCCGTCGCTGGTCCTCGGCTTTCAGCCTGCGGAATCGCTCCGGGGGATTTCTTTTGCGTCTTTATCTTTAGTGTTGTTGAGCGGCTCAGAAGAAGGCGCTTGTGCGTAAGTGGTTTGACTTTGGATGTTGGAGGTAGTACAATGTACTACAAGAGAAAGGAGTGATCTTATGGCATTTTCGATCAGACTTACAGAAGAAGAAAGAAAACTGGCGGAGAGCTATGCGAAACTCCATTCTATTTCCATCGGTGAGGCTTTTAAGATGGCCTTGTTCGAGCGAATCGATGAGGAGTATGATCTGGCTGTTTTTGGTGAGGCTTACGCAGAGTATTTGGATAGCGGGAAGAAGAGCCGTCCTATCGAGGATCTGTGGAGTGAACTTGATCTATGAGTTATCGTGTTGAAACGACAGCAAGATTTGATAGAGAGTTCAGAAAACTGGACAGATACACCCAGAAGATGATGAAGGCATGGATCACCAAACACTTGTCAGGGTGCAAGGATCCGCGTGCAAGTGGGAAGGCGCTTGTTGCGAATCAAAAAGGCAAGTGGAGATACAGGATCGGTGATTATCGGTTATTGTGTGATATCCAGGATGAAAAACTGGTAATACTTGCGCTTACGGTGGGGCATCGACGGGATGTGTATGAGAAGAACGATTGATGTTTCTTTTCTTAAATTGAATTGATATAATTACTTTAGAGTTCTATCTTCGGATAGAGGTAGTATTAGTTTTTAGGAGGTATATTATGCAAGACAAACAGAAGTTTTTCCCTTGGATTCTTTCAGGTATCGCGGCATTTATGTTTATCAGTTTTTTCCTGCCGATCGTTCAGTATTCCGAGAGTATGTTGGGTGTTACAATGAAGGCTACCATGTCTCCGCTCAACATATTGATGGATAAAGTGAAGATGTCTGCTGCGGGAAGTAGCGAGACAACAAAAGCAGGTATCAGTGCTGCATCAAAGTTTCCGGCAATCCTTTTCCTTCTTGCTGTTCTCGCAGTAGCAGGACTTATGGTTTGGTATTTCCTCGGTGGAAATAAGAAGCTTATCTCCCTCTGCGTTGCAGGCGGAAGCGCACTTGAACTCATCTGCCTGTTCTGGATGGGATTCTCCATCAAAATCGAAGGCGTCAAAATGAAGCCGAATGCTCTTCTCTGGATCCTGGTAATCCTGGTTATCGGACAGGGCGTAGTCGCATTCCTGAATAGTCAGAACGAAGGCGGTCCTGCTCCGGCAGCACCGGTTCAGTACAGCTGATCGAAAAATATATCTGAAACCCAAAGAATGCTGTCTCGATGAGGCAGCATTCTTTATGTATATGGAATAATTCTATTCTTCGAAGGATTAATGATTGGAGTGGATCAGGAGATATCTTCGCCGCCCCACTCGACGACGGTGAGTCCCTTACGCTCTTCGAGAGACGGGTTCATTGAAGCGAGATCCTGCGGCTCCATCTCCACATATTCGTCGGTTCCGTAGAATGCCATGTTTATGCGTATGACCGTATCCGGCACCGGCGAGACATCGAGTACGAAGGCCTCCTGATAATTGGTCGTCTGGAAAGAGATCACGTTATACGGATTATTCTCCAGCTTTGGCAGCCAGTACATGATAAACGTATTTGCCTCCGTTTCCGAAAGACCAAGGTCAGACAGTGCTTTTTCCAGAAAAGCAGCGGTATCTTCGCCCTTCACGCAGAAGCCCCTGCTTAGGTCGATCGGAAGCGGTGCCGATGCTTCCCAGAAAAGGTACTCATACTGACGGCCGTTGATGTCAGTCAGTGTTCCATCGGGTGAGGCCTTTACGGTCCAGCCTGTATCCTGCTGATATGTAGGATATGTGCACGTCAGATCGCCATCCATGTCCAGTTTGACAGAAACATCCCGCGACTGATCATCGTATAGATAGATGACAGGCGCATTAAATAAAAAGCACTTCGAATCTTTGGCGGAGTTGGGATCCTTATTGCGGCAGTATGTATATACACCGAAGACTGCTGCAGCGGAGACTACAAAATAGATGCCATACAAGGCAAAAATCTTTACCATGTCACGGGCATATCGTTCTCTTAATTGTCTGTAGATCACGTATCCGAAAATACCTGCGCCGACCAAGGCGATATCGGCTACAGACAGGATAAGCTCGGCGGAATCGTATCCAAGCTGTCTTCGCGCACTTCCGCTGTTTTTGGTTTGCTGCCAAGGTTCATAGTACGTCTCTGTGCGGCTGCCCTCTACCGGTCTGAAAGCCACTCCGCCATTTTCGTCTGTATATAATTCGCCTACGACTTCAGGGTTGGGATAATGATTTGAGGAACTATGGGACTGAACTATGACATACGTGTTTTTAATGCAATATCTGAGAAAAGAATTCACACCTACAATTGCCGCCAGTGTAATCACTGCGCAGCAGATGATAGCAGTTATATTCTTCCGGTCAGTCATAGTATCACCACCCACGTGTTCCGCAATACGGATCAGGATCACTAAAGTGATCGTTTCGGATACCTGTTCTTAATATAATTATATTATGGTTTGCGAAAGAATACTATCTGTCGTGATCACTCTTGTTTTTTAGACCAACAAAACTTTTTTGAAGTGGTATAATGTGTAGGAATTTGAAATCGGGAGGTCCGATATGTATTGCGGAAGTTGTGGAAGACCGATCGCGGATGACGCGAGATTTTGTATGTTTTGCGGATGGCAGGTAGTGGTGCCGCAGCAGGCTGTGCAGCAGCCGATGCAGCAGGCAGCTCCTCAGGCAGTTCCTCAGGTACAGCCGCAGGTTCAGCCTCAGGCAGTTCCTCAGGTACAGCCGCAGGCAATGCCTGTTCAGCAGCCGATTCAGCAGGCAGTCCCGATGCAGCAGCCGGCTCAGATGCCGATGGGGATGGGTGCAGGTACGATCATGGAGCCGATCTGTGTTACGCTTATTACACCGAAGAATGCGCAGAAAGAAAAGCTCAAGCTCGAGAGTGCTGCGATGTATTATATCGAGATCAATAACAACACCCTGATCATCTCAGGCAAAGGAGGCGCTGCTTCCTATATGTTCGGCGCGGTAGGCGCCATTGTTACTGCAGCCGCCTGTGATCTGAAGCCGGTCCTGATGATCGCTCCGAACCAGATCAGAAATATGACCTACGAAAAGAAGTTCGGCGATATCCTGTCGCTTGAGCTTTTTGACGGAAAGCTCCTTCAGATCAAGTCAAAGATGGAAGTGCTGAATACGGTCGAGAACTGGTGGCGCAGCCAGCTGGTGTGAGCAGTCAGTAATACGATAACAAGCAGTAAACAAAAAGGGTTGCCTCTGAAGAGACAACCCTTTTCAAATATCCGTTTAGTTCAGGATCAGTCGTAGAAATTCGCGCCCTTGAAGAGTTCGTAAGCGGTTTTTCCGTTGAAGTAGACGTCATAGTCATAATCGTTATTTCTCAGGACCATCTGGAACTCGAAGTTCTTGGAAGCGTCTGCAAACAGAGCCTCGAAGATAACGAGCTCGTGCTTGGTGTCGATCGTCTTGACGCGTACGACGGTGCCCGCCGGAACGGTGTTGCTCTCGCTGGTCGGCTGGCCGTTGGCATCGAATTTGCCGAGGACCATCTTTTCGACAGTGGAAGCCATGCCGTACTTCTCGACATAGTCGGAAGTCTGCTTCGGAATACCATTGGCACCGGTCAAAGTCGCGAGCGTGCAGGCGGTACCGGTTCCGAGGAAATCAGAACGCTCCAGTACGGCAACGTTCTCAGGATCGTAAGGGAAGTCCTGGAATTCACCCATTTCACCGACATAGGTGAAGGAATTGCCGTCGAGGTGGTATACGGCTGTAGTAAAGACCGGATCTTCCATGGAGCACTCTACGTAGACATAATAGCCGCTGTCAGTGTAGCTGACGAACACATCGTAGATGCTCTCTGCATCATGAAGACAGGGTGCCTGCTGCGCCTGAAGATCCTCGCCGTTCAGAGTGACTTTGATCGTAACACCGAAATCATCGTCGGAAGTATCTTCGACGACAAGGGTATCAAGAAGCGAGTCATCATCGAAGTCCCACTTGGTGTTAAATCCCAGGTCGGATGCGAGGGAATAATACTTTGTTGTTGCTCCGAAATACGAAAGATCGACGCAGCTTCCAAGATCCAGAACGGACACTGCAAAGTGGATGTCATAACCGATTCCGTCGAACTGGACGGTATCGTAAATGGCAATAGCATTCGGGTAGAGAAGGAATGTGATATCCTCGCCATTTTTGATATTCTCAGCCGCAACGGTGTAGGCCTTATCCTGCTTCTGTACCCAGTCCGGGGAAGAGGAGTCGACCTTCGGCTTAGTTGCCAGGATCGCATCGGCAAAAGCACTTCTGTCTTTGACGACATCGTCGAACTTGATCTGCTCTCCTGTAGCGGATTTGAAGTTATAGAATTCAGTGCTGTCGGAGGTAATATCCTCGGTGAAGATCCTGTTGTACAGAGAGAAGGAAAGGATCTGCTCGTCCGCACGATACATGCTCATATTGCTTCCGAAGTAGTTGTAGTCATAGTTCCAGTAAGTGTCCGCATTTGCCTTGCTCTGCATATCCGGGAAAGCGGCGACGCACTCTCCGTACATCTCGTCGCAGCGGGCAGCGTGATTGGTATAGATCCCGTCAAGTGTGCTGTTCAATGTGTTGTACTTGTCCGACAGGATCGTGTAGAAGCGCAGATACTCATGTGCCTCGAGAAGGTGCTCGTAATCAAGGTTCTTGGCGAGTTCGCCATAGGCGTGGTCAGTGACATCCTGCGACATATCCAGCTTCGTCAGCGTGTGATCCAGATTGACCTTTACTGCATTCTTGTGAAGACCCTGAGTGTCTGAAGTCTCCGAGGTATCCGATGTGTCGGAAGTATCGGCTGTTTCAGAGGACGTATCAGGTTCCTCAGTGGACTCTTCCGTTTCCTCGGTCGTCTTCTTTGTCTTCGACGGTTTCCTTTCTTCTTCTTTCTTGGAACAGCCCGCCAGCGCGAGAACTGTTGCCGCAGTCAGTAAAACAGCAACTGCACGTTTCATACATCCCCTCCAAGTGTTCTTCCTGTTTTAATTCTGTTTCTTCCGCGCGAAAAGCACTTATCCTCAGTGCTTTCCGTACGGCTCAAGGATAGAGTACCACTCTATAATAGGGAAGTAAATGTTTCTTGAGGTGTCCGGTCGGGGACGACATGTGATAATATGATAGAAGAAACTATCGGCGGGGAAGTGCTTTTGCCACGGAGGCCGAAGGAAAAGGAGCATATACGTATGGTTAAGCATGTGATCGTCTGGACGCTGAAGGACGAGCTCTCCGATGCGGAGAAGGCAGAAGTGAAGAAGAATATTAAGGCCGGTCTTGAAGGTCTTGCCGGCAAGATCCCGGGCCTGATCGATATCAAGGTCTATATTGACGGGCTCAGCAGCTCCAACACCGACCTGATGCTGGATTCAAGCTTCGAAGATGAGGCTTCGCTCCAGGGTTATGCCGTTCATCCGGCACACGTGGAAGTCGCGACCAATCAGGTCCGTCCGTACACGAAGATCAGATCGTGCTTCGACTTTGAGGTGTGATTTACAAACGGAAAGATAGAAAACGATAAAGTTTTATTCTTTCTGCGCATTGACAGGGAATTCATAGATTACTATAATTCCCGTGAATGAAAATGAAAGACTGTATATACCTACGAATTAAATAGTGAGCAAAGGCGTTCGCATGTGCTGATAATAAGGCACGTTGGGGACGTCTTTTTTTCTGTTTGCTTAACCGGAGGGCATTATGAGAAAAAAAGACCGAAAGATCGTTTTGGAAGACGGAAGTGTTTTCGAGGGTTACGGATTCGGAGCCGATGTTGAACGTGTCTGTGAGATCGTTTTTAACACTTCCATGGTGGGATATCAGGAGATCCTCTCCGATCCCTCTTACACAGACCAGATGGTCGTTATGACTTACCCCCTGATTGGTAACTACGGCATTACGGACGATGACTATGAGACCAAGAATCCGAGCATCGGCGGTTTCATCGTCGGAGACTATAACGATATGCCGAGCAACTTCCGTTACACGAAGACACTTTCCGAGGAGATGGAAGAGAACAATATCCCCGGCATCTACGGCGTAGATACAAGAGAGATCACCAGAAGCATCAGAGACCTGGGTTCCAGAAGAGTGATCATGACCTCGATCGATACACCGAATGAGGTGGCGCTTGCGAAGATCACGGTGACTCCGGTCCCGCACGATCAGGTCTCCCGCGTTTCCTGCAAGAAGCGCTGGTACTCAAGAACGCCGAACCCGAAGTTCAACGTTGTCGCGATCGACTGCGGCATCAAGCTCAACATCATCAGAAAACTGAATTCCTACGGCTGCAACGTGACCGTAGTTCCTTACGATACGACTCCGGAAGAGATCGAGTTCATGAAGCCGGACGGAATCTTCCTTTCGAACGGCCCCGGAGACCCGGAGGATGTGGCTCCCGTTATTTCTACGGTAAAAGCACTTGCCGGTAAGTTTCCGATCTTCGGTATCTGCCTCGGTCACCAGATGATCTCCCTGGCTTACGGTGCGAAGACCTACAAGCTCAAGTTCGGGCACCGCGGCGGTAACCACCCGGTCAAGAACCTGGAGACGGGAAAAATCGAGATCACTTCCCAGAACCACAGTTATGCGGTTGATCTGGAAAGTCTGAAGAACACGAAGCTTACAGCAACCCATATCAATCTTCTCGATAACACGGTCGAGGGAGTCGAGTGCGTGGAGGATAAGGTCTTCTCCGTACAGTATCACCCGGAGAGCGCGCCGGGTCCGCAGGACAGCAGCTACCTCTTCGAGAAGTTTACTTCCATCCTGGAAGCGAACATGAAGGCCGACCCCGATGCGGCACGTATCGGAACAGCTTCTAAGAAGGAAAGCGAGGTGCGTGAGAATGCCTAAGAGAACAGACATTAAGAAAGTACTCGTTATCGGTTCCGGACCGATCGTCATCGGACAGGCGGCAGAGTTTGACTATGCCGGCACACAGGCCTGTCTGGCACTGAAGGAAGAAGGCTATGAGGTTATCCTCGCCAATAGTAACCCGGCAACCATCATGACCGACACATCCATCGCGGATAAAGTATATATGGAGCCGCTTACCCTGCAGTTCCTCGCACGTATCTGCCGTCTTGAAAGACCGGACGCCATTGTTCCGGGTATCGGCGGACAGACGGGATTGAACCTTGCGATGCAGCTGGCTAAGAAGGGCGTTCTCGAAGAGTGCGAGATCGAGCTTCTCGGAACGGATGCCAAGAGTATCGAGTGCGCCGAAGACCGAGAGCTTTTCAAGGAACTCTGCGAGCGGATCGGTGAGCCGGTCGTTCCTTCGAAGATCACCTATAGCATCGAGGAAGCTCTGGAAGCAGCAGAAGAGATCGGATATCCGGTCATTCTGCGTCCGGCATTTACACTCGGCGGTACAGGCGGCGGATTCGCCAACGATCCGGAAGAAATGGTCACCATGATGAAGAACGCGCTTGCGCTCTCTCCGGTACACCAGGTCCTGGTTGAGAAGAGCATCAAGGGCTATAAGGAGATCGAGTACGAAGTGATCCGTGACGCGAACGATACGGCGATCACGGTATGTAACATGGAGAACCTCGATCCGGTCGGTATCCATACCGGTGACTCCATCGTTGTTGCGCCTTCCCAGACGCTGACTAACAAGGAATACCACATGCTCCGTGACAGTGCCCTGAAGATCATCCGTGCACTCGGCGTAAAGGGCGGATGTAACTGCCAGTTTGCGCTCGACCCGCACTCCTTCAAGTACTATGTTATCGAAGTTAATCCCCGTGTATCGAGATCTTCCGCGCTCGCAAGTAAGGCCAGCGGTTACCCGATCGCACGTGTTTCCGCGAAGATCGCCGTCGGCATGAATCTCGATGAGATCCAGCTGGCCAATACGCCGGCATGCTTCGAGCCTGCACTCGACTATGTGGTTACCAAGATGCCGAGATTCCCGTTCGATAAATTCCCGGCTGCCATGAATAAGCTGTCCACACAGATGAAGGCGACCGGTGAGGTCATGAGTGTCGGCCGTACCTTTGAAGAGAGCCTGCTGAAAGCGATCCGTTCTCTCGAAGACAGCAAGAACCACATCCATATGACGAAGTTCGACTCCGAGCATATGAGTGTCGATGACCTTCTCGACTACATCAAGGAAGGTACTGACGACCGTATCTATGCGATCTCGCAGCTGATGTGGCTCGGCGTAGACCACTCCCGTATCTGCAACATCACAGGTATCGACATGTTCTTCCTCGACAAGATCAAGAAGATCGTTGACTTCGAACGTGAGATGGAAGCCAATCCGGGTTCTCTCGAGCACCTGATCGAAGCGAAGAGAATGGGCTTCTCCGACTCGTATGTTGCCGAGCTCTGGAAGAAGACGGAAGACGATATCTATGCGATGAGAAAAGAACACAAGATCGCACCGATCTATAAGATGATCGATACCTGCGCATCCGAGTTTGAAAGCTATGTTCCGTATTTCTACTCGACCTATGCCTCCGAAAACGAGTCCATCGTTTCCGACAGAAAGAAGGTCATCGTTCTCGGTTCCGGTCCGATCCGTATCGGTCAGGGTGTCGAGTTCGACTACTCGACCGTGCATGCGATCCGCACGATCCGCGAAATGGGCTACGAGGCCATCGTTATCAACAACAATCCGGAGACGGTATCCACTGACTACACGACAGCCGATAAGCTCTACTTCGAGCCGCTGACAACAGAAGATGTCATGAACATCATCGATCTCGAGAAGCCAATGGGCGTTATCGTTACCCTCGGCGGACAGACCGCGGTCAACCTCGCAGATTCTCTTACCAAGCGTGGTGTAAAGATCATCGGTACAGATTCCGTGGCGATCGAGAAAGCTGAAGACAGAGATGCTTTTGACGCGGTGATCAAGTCTCTTCAGATCCCGAACCCGAAGGGTGAAGCAGTTACGGATATTCCGACCGGTATCAAGGTTGCCGAGAAGATCGGCTATCCGGTACTCGTCCGTCCTTCCTTCGTACTCGGCGGCCGTGCCATGGAGATCGTTGCGAACGAGACGATGCTCGTGAAGTACTTAAAGAATGCCGTTGAAGTTGACGAAGATAAGCCGGTACTGATCGATAAGTACCTTGTCGGTAAAGAAGTCGAGGTCGATGCGATCTGCGATGGTGAAGAAGTCTTTATCCCGGGCATCATGGAACTCGTTGAGAGGACCGGTGTCCACAGTGGTGACAGTACGAGCGTATATCCGCCGTTCTCTATCTCTGACAAGGTCAAGGAGACCATCTGCGATTACACCACACGCCTGGGTATCGGTATCGGCATCGTGGGCCTGTTCAATATTCAG
The DNA here is from genome assembly GCA_024695545.1 of Clostridiales bacterium. The sequence continues at coordinate 2,585 of JAILHZ010000152.1, read as the reverse complement.
TTCATCGTAGATAAGGATGACAGCGTCTATGTTATCGAGGTCAACCCGCGTGCATCGAGATCTGTTCCGTTCCTTTCCAAGTCTACGGATCAGAACCTCGTAACGATTGCGACCCGCGTCATGCTCGGACAGTCCCTGAAAGAGCAGGGAATCACACGTCTGACTCCTCCGGAAACGACCGACCGCTGGTATGTAAAAGCACCGGCCTTCAGCTTCCAGAAGCTTGACGGTATGGATGCTTATCTCTCTCCTGAGATGAAGTCTACCGGTGAGGCTATCGGCTACGATAAGAGCCTGAACCGTGCATTCTTCAAGGCGCTGCAGGCGTCCGGCATCAAGATGAAGGACTATGGTACGGTTATCGTTACTCTCGCAGATGAGGATAAGGAAGAAGCTCTGCCGCTGATCAAGCGCTTCTATGAACTCGGCTTCAACATCGAAGCGACGATCGGTACTGCGAACTTCCTGAAGAACCACGGCATCAGAACACGTGTCCGCGGTAAGCTCAGCGAAGGCAGCACGGAGATCCTTGACTCGATCCGCGCAGGTTATGTAAGTTACATCATCAACACACGTGCGATCCTCTCCGGTGTCCACTACGAAGACGGTGTAGCGATCCGCCGCTGTGCGATCCAGAATGGTGTCACGATCTTTACATCGCTCGACACTGTAAAGATCCTGCTGGATGTACTGGAAGAGACGATTCCGGGCATTGCAACGATCAATGCATAAAAGCTGACAAAAAAGTAAATCCCCCGTCGCCGGTCCTCGGGCTTTCAGCCCTGCGGAATCGCTCCGGGGGATTTCTTTTTTTCTTGTTGGTTTATTTATCCATTTCGCGAACAGATCAGAACTTGATCGTGATCATCGGGCGGACAGAAAGCTCCTGATCAGAATCTGTGCCGCCACCGGATATTTTTGCGATGCTGAATACCATGAGCTTATCATTCTTATCCGAGACGCCTTTGCACCAGAATGTATCCATGACATCCCTGTCCGGGATGTCGTTTTCTTCACAGTAAGCTCTGGAATATCCGCAACCGAGAAGCAATTCGTACATGCATTCTCTGTCGAATCCGTCCTTGATCGAGATTTTTTCAATCAGCGTGACGTTATCATCATCGTCATCGGCAACGATCAGCTTCTTATCACTTTTGTTGAAAGCCTCCTCATAGAAGTCGTCGTTCAGCCAGTCGTGAAGATCTGTTTTGGAAAAATCATTCTCATCGGCATCTTTATCCATCTTCATCTTTTCCAGACCATACTTACTGAGAAGATTCACTCCGTTTTTATCGCTGTCGATTACGACCCAGGTGATGGGATCCTCATCGTAGGTACCGAAAGTGACACGGTCACAGGTTTCGATATCCTTCATCTCAAATGTGGCCTCATACTCGAGTGATATCCACGGACGTACGCCGACATCTGTTGCGCAATTTAATTCGTCCGGACCATTGGAACTTCCGGCATTGTTCTTGGATGTGCCGAGACATATAGGGAACGTAGTATTCTTTCCGCCCTGAGCAGCAGAGGTGGCGTTTACAACATCAAGTGTCCAGTACATGCAGCTTCCGCCTTCCATACGGATCCCCTGCTTCTTTGCGTGTTTCGTCGGCTTGCATGTGGAGTCACCGGGTTTCAGGCGGTATCTGAGATACTCGTTGGAGAGATAGACTTTATCGGTCAGCCAGCGGGCATCTCCCATATACATGCTGTATGTATTATCGATGATCTGTTTTTTCTCGGACTTAGAGAACGCATCCTCATAGAAATCGTTGTTCAGCCATTCGCGGAGAGTACAGTCTTCCCAGGAAGCTTCGCCGTCTTCATTAAAGGGGAGACATTCGATCGCGCAGGTGCTCTGGAATTCAACGATGACCTTGTTCTCGCCTACAACGAAATTTCTGTGCTTGACTTCCCACTCGATCGGTTCGTCTTCGTAAGTTCCGAATTCGATGGTATCGCCTACCTCAAGTTCGAACTTTGGTAATTTCTTCTTGCATCCTGAAGTGACGCCGAGGATCGTAGCGACCGTAAGCGCCATTGCCATAGCTTTTTTCATATCCAAATACCCAATCCCTTTTTTCATAATATATATTCATTATAGCACAGGCGCGGAAAGCACTATCACGGAGAACAAAATCCCGATATTTTAAAACACATTTCTTCTTTCCCGGGTATGGGCATTAATGATACGATGAAGAAGATCCGAGTCTTGAAAAAGATGACAGGATGAACAGAGATGATAAAGCTTTTAAAGTAGAAAAGGAGCGTGCGAGTATGTTTGATTTTAAGTATTACACCCCGACAAAAGTGCTTTTCGGAAAGAACACGGAGCTTCAGGTAGCTGACCTGATCAAGGAGTTCGGCGGAACGAAAGTCCTGATCCACTATGGCGGGGGAAGTGTCGTCCGCTCCGGGCTTCTTCAGCGCGTGACCGATACTCTTGATGCGGCAGGGATCGCGTATGTGACTCTCGGCGGTGCCGTTCCGAATCCGCATCTCGGACTTGTATATGAGGGCATCGAGCTCTGTAAGAAAGAAGGCGTCGATTTCCTTCTCGGTGTCGGCGGCGGAAGTGCCAT
>JAILHZ010000115.1 GCA_024695545.1 Clostridiales bacterium | reverse complement strand
CCTTCTTACCGTCGAGCATGATGTTGTTGATCAGCTTACTGACCTTTACATCATTGTAAAGCGGATCCGGGAGCACTTCTCTAACTGGGACATTGCCTTTTCTTGGCACTAGTCTTCCCTCCTTTTCATGATATTCAGTCTCTAACTGAAACCATAGGTACTCACGTAAAAAAAATTAGTTCTTTTGGACCGTGTCAGCGCCAGTAGCATGTCCCCTATATAGACAGTGTACTGACAACTTATTCTGTCCAACCGCAGGAAATAAAGAATTACTTCTTTACCTTAGCGGCCTTCGGCTTCTTCGCACCATACTTGGAGCGGCCCTGCATACGATTTGCAACACCTGCTGTATCCAGAGTACCGCGAACGATGTGATAACGGACACCAGGAAGGTCCTTAACACGGCCGCCACGGATCAGAACAACGGAGTGCTCCTGCAGATTGTGTCCGATTCCCGGAATATATGCAGTTACTTCGTAGCCATTGGTAAGACGTACTCTTGCAACCTTTCTCAAAGCAGAGTTCGGCTTCTTAGGAGTTACGGTCTTAACAACTGTGCACACACCACGCTTTTGCGGGGAAGAAACGTCTGTTTCCTGCTTGCGCAAGGTATTCAGTCCGGACTGAAGAGCTTTAGAGGAAGACTTGTAGATCTTCGAAGTTCTACCGGACTTTACCAGTTGGTTGAACGTAGGCATCAATACATCTCCTTTCATAATTGTAGTGTCTCGATAAAACGGCGCACAAAAAGAAACCCCGTTTTGTCGGGCAATTAAGTATAGCACCTGAATTTTGTCTTGTAAACAAAGATTTTCAAATTCTGCCCGAAAAGCACTTCCGGGGCGCAAAAAGGCCTGTCCTCACGGGAGAAGACAGGCCCTTCATAACATTTCAGATCAAAAGGATTACTCGATCTCGTATCCGAGGTCGGAAAGCGCGTTCTTCAGCACCTTCTTCGCGGACTTATCCGGAGTCGCGTAGCATACGAGCAGTGTCTCTTCCGCAACAACGCATACAATATAGCGCTCATCGCCCGGAAGGATCTCGGAATCCTTATCAAACTCACCGTCTGCCGTGAAGTACCAGGACTTCTTCTCTACTTCACCGTCGAAGAGGTCTTCATCCAGTTCTTCATTCAGGTCATCATAAGAAGTATTGAAGCATGCCTTCGCGTTACCCTTGGACTCGAAAAGGTAATATACGATCTCGACACCGGAATCATCTTCCACGTACTTGGCATCCCAGCACTCTTCGGCGTCTTCGTCTTCGCTCTCTTCGACTTCGAAATCCGCCTTGCCGAGGATCTTCTTAAACTCTTTTACAGTTACTTTCTTCTTCGACGAACCACAGGCTGCCAGAGAAAGAGCCATAGCTCCCACCAGTGCGAGCGCTGTTAATCTCTTCAATGTCTTCATACCTTTTCTCCTTCACTTTTATCAGCGATACCGTGCGTGACACAGGATGCAATACGGATATTTTAACTCAAATATTTTCGATATTCAACCGAATCCCTACGGAAACGGCGATTTTTCCGTTTCTGCAAAAGCACTTGTGCCTCTTCCCCAACTTCTCTTTCCGGTCAGAAAGCAAAGATCACGATACCCATGATTATGGCAGAAACAGCAAGAAGAATATCCGCAATATCTGTCATTATCTTCGCAGAATTTACGGCCTTCTCCGGGTCACGGACCTGTAATCCGTCATTCAGAGGCTTAACTTTGAGAAACGCGATCAGCGAAAGAACGAGCGACGGCGTGCTCATGCCGCAGCAGCAGAGAAGTCCGACCGCACTTAAGATAAATGTGATCAGGGAATGTATATATGTTTTTTTATATGAAGCAGCCGCAGACTTCGGGTCCTGCTGCGGGACAGAGGCCGCAGCCACGATCTTCTCCGGATCGGGAACGGAAGGAGCGGATGTACTGTCCGCCGTAGAAGATGAGGCATTCGGTGCACCGTTCCACCAGCCCGGACCGGACTGTTCTTTCGGGGCATCATCCGAAGTAGAGAGCGACGGCTTGAATGATTCCGGAGCGCTGTTCGGATGGTATCCGCCCTTACTTCTCAGATAAACAGTCTCGCCGCTGGCCGCTGCGGAATACATGACCTTACGCCCATTCTCCGGTGCAGGTGCTTTTTCCGCCGCAGGAGTTTCCTCTGCCGGAGAAGCATCTACAGGAACCGGGGCCACCGGCGCGGTTGGTTCCGGGATCTGCGAGATCGCCGGGTCCGGGAAAGAAGACGCGGTCGGATCCGGAAAGGCACTCTCGCCACCCGTCAGGTCCGGAAAACCTTCGGAAAAATCCACTTTATCTGCAGAAAACGGAGAACCGCATGCATCGCAGCGGTCTCCGTTCTCTTGTTGGTTATTACAGAAACGACAGGTCTTCATAGCCTACCCTTGGGATCAGCCGATCGTGAGACGGTGGTGTACTTTCTTACCCTTTCTCAGGAACGCTTCTCCGTTATTGAAATCTTTTTCTGTCAGCATGTAGTAAACATCCTCGACCGCAACATCGTTGAGGTAGATGCCCTTCTGCTGGATCATGCGGCGGGCCTCACCCTTGGAAGGTGTGAGCTTGGTCTCGACAAGGAGATCCAGAAGAGACAGTCCGTCACCGGACAGGCGGTCAGCAGCAATTGCTGTGGTTGCCATATCATCGGAACGTCCGCCCTTCTCGAAGAGGTCCTCTGCCTGCTTCTTAACAGTCAGCGCGGTCTCTTCGCCGTGAACGATCTTGGTAACTTCGAAAGCAAGTCTCTTCTTCGCCTCGTTGATCGCGGCATCAGTGAGCTTGGCATATTCTTCGATCTCCTCGAGAGATACGAATGTCAGGAGCTTTAAGCACTTGATGACATCTGCATCCTCGACGTTTCTCCAGTACTGGTAGAAATCGAAAGGAGTAGTCTTATTCGGATCGAGCCATACGGCGCCCTTTGCGGTCTTACCCATCTTCTTGCCTTCACTGTTGGTCAGAAGTGTGAATGTCAGACCGAAAGCCTCGCCCTGTTCCTTACGGCGGATCAGTTCAACACCGCCCAGGATATTCGACCACTGGTCGTCACCGCCGAGCTCGAGCTGGCAGTTGTATTTCTGGTACAGGTACAGGAAGTCGTAGCTCTGCAGCAGCATGTAGTTAAACTCAAGGAAGGACAGACCTCTCTCCAGACGCTGCTTGTAGCACTCGAAAGTGAGCATGCGGTTAACGGAGAAGTGTGGTCCTACATCTCTCAGGAACTCAATGTAGTTCAGCGGCAGGAGCCAGTCGCCGTTATTGACGATCAGTGCTTTTCCATCGGAAAAATCAACGACCTTGCCCATCTGCTTCTTGAAGCACTCGACATTGTGATTGATGGTCTCCGGTGTCAGCATCTGGCGCATATCGGATCTTCCCGTCGGGTCACCGATCATACCGGTACCGCCACCCATCAGGGCGATCGGACGGTGGCCCGCCTTCTGCATGTGGCTCATAACCATCATCTGTACGAAGTGGCCAACGTGCAGGCTGTCTGCGGTCGGATCAAAGCCGATATAGAAGGTGACACCCGGCTTACTTAACAGATTGTAGATTTCTTCACGATGTGTGGTCTGCGCTACATAACCACGTGCCTCCAACACATCAAATACATTTTGGTACGTTTCTTCGGACATCATTATTTCC
>JAILHZ010000068.1 GCA_024695545.1 Clostridiales bacterium | reverse complement strand
CATCCGCTACGGTATAGCGGATCACATTATTGTCATAATCCACTTCATACGAGAGCGCATCCCACAGTTCACTGTATTTTCTGCTCGTCATTTTAAAGTTGCTTTCATCGAATCTCGGGACCTCGGTGATCTCGATGCCATCCTTGAAGATCTCACCATGCTTTGTTCTCTGGTCATCATCCATGAGGAAATAATCCAGATAGAGATTACCAATCGCCCAGGTCGTATCCACATGATAGTACTCTCCATCCAGACGCACCAGATTCCATCGGTGACCTTCCTCCGTCTCCCCCTGGGGAAAACCATTGGCGTAATCCGCTTCCACACCTACCTGCAAAAGGAGATACGCATAGGCAGCGGCAAACTCATTACAGACGCCGATCTTTCTCATCAGCGGACGATACACTTCCCAGTATCCGTCTGTTGAATGTTCGAGATTCCAGTCATATGTATAGGTCTTCGCAAAATAAATATAGAGGGACAGAGCCTTCTCAAAATCCGTATAGTCTTCCTTAAAGACGTTCTGAAAGATCTCCTCGCATGCGTTCTTCAGGTCGTTATAACGCTGCTCGCGCCACTCCTTCGTTTCGTTGTACCGGATCTTAGCCACACCGTCCTTGAAATCCGCCTCTTCCGGGCAGCCAACCACGTCATATCCATATGGAAAGTAATCTCTCGAGATCATGTGGTATGCTGTCTCATACCCTGAGAAGCTATGACACGGGAAAGACTCCTTCTCTGCAAGCACCGCTTCGCAGAAATGGTAATAGTCCTGGAGGTCCTCCTCGGTATAGCACTGTTTCATAAGATCCGAGCAGACATAGGGTACAAACTCGCCAAAGTAAGATGCCGTCCTGGGCGTAATCTTCGGGATCGGGTCGAGTGTCGGATTCGGAGTCGGCGTAGAAGTTGCTTCCGTTGTCTCTGATGTCTCTTCCGTCTTCGAAGGCGCAGACGTCTTTTCTGCCGTCGTCTCAACCGATGTTATCTCCGATTCTCCATTCGTTTCCGTCTGTTTCTTCTTACTGCATCCCACGCTGGAGAACACGATCCCCGCGCAGAGCAAAACTGCGAATAAACGCTTCTGTCTCATCTTTCTGCTTCCCCTTATTTCGATGTCATCGCTTACGTATCATTTTCCAGCGCGCACCGTAGTGAATTCGGCACCGATCTCGGTCCTCGCACGGCAAATATACCATACTCATCGTTCAGCACCTTAAACGTAAACTTCTGTCTATTATACCGCTTTAGAAGCTTGATGGTCATAAGGGATGTGATCTTAAGGTTTGCATCCTCATACGAATACGGGATATCTGTCTTTAAGACCTTGCACTTATAGAGGATCGCGGATACCGGTGATCCGACATACATGTACACCGTGTCGCCCACATTAATGCCCGCGCCCTGCTTCCAGTCAATGACCTCTTCTTTTTCAAAAGCACTCTCGACGTCGTAGTATTTCGGATTGGCGGGTATGATCCACGCTTTCGGCGGGCGTTCTTTCTTCTTTCTTCTTCCCGGCATCGTCGCCTCGAAGCTCACATGAAGAAGCTCGATCACCCGCTCGAACTCCACCGTCCCGTCCAGAAGCACCGTCACCCAGTGCTGCTTATTCATGTGATAGGCTGGCATGATGCCCTCTTCGTGAGTGATCATGTCGCGAAGGATAATGTCATCGATCTTAAGATTCATGCAGGCTACCTGTTCCTTACCGGAAAGCCCCAGCACCTCACGCCGAACCTCCATGATCAGCGCAAACCACTTCTTATTCTCCCGATGTCGGAACACCGCACTGGTATCGTCTCCGTCCCACGGGAACTCCGGATCCACGGCGTACTGATCTGAAATACACTTCGTCACACGATCTCTAAGATTTCTCTTCTTTCCCATCCTGTCTTTACTCCCTATCTCAGTCATCGGCGCTCTTTCTACACGAATCGATGTATGCCTGCACCTGTTCTTTCTTTTCAAAAAGCACGCATCCGCCTGAATGGTCTTCCTTCAGAAGGTCCTCGCTCTGAAGATACCGGAACAGTGGCGATTTCAACGCTTCACGAAGGGATGTATTCTTCACATTGATATCCGAATATGGTGAAAAAGGACACGGTTCCGCGCCTCCATGCGAGTTGATATGGAAGAATCCTCTTCCCGCGGCTACACACCCGTCCGAGTTCTTCTCGTCACCCGGGAATGCGATATATACCATCTCCGGATGATCCTTCCGAAGCCGCATGATCTCGCCCTGCATATATTCTCTTTCCGCATCTCCCGGCGCCAGATCTTTCTGATCTTCCGATACCGGCACATACTCGACGAAGATCACCGCCTTACAGCCGCGATCGGAGAGTTCCCCGAGGAACGATTCCGAGTATACTTCTTTCAGGTTCTGTGTCGTCACCGTGACCGAGGCGCCATAGATGATACCTCTCTTCTTACACTCATCCATGACGGAAATGAGTTTCGAATAAACGCCTTCTCCACGTCTTTCATCCGTGATCTTTTCGCTGCCTTCAATACTTAAGATCGGCACGAGATTTCT
>JAILHZ010000066.1 GCA_024695545.1 Clostridiales bacterium | reverse complement strand
ATCAGAAGGCTGACATCCGTATCTCTTTCCAAAGAGGATCTGGATTCATTTGAAAAGCATATGGAAAAAGAAGGCCGCGCCTTCGAATATGAAAATATCGTCTGGTACCTGATCTACCGTCACCTCGGCGAATCGCCGTTTGAGGATGAAGCCGCTCTTTGTGTGGAATTCGCAGCTCTCAGCATGAGGCTTCTCCGCTACATCGGCGCATGTAAGTACAAGGGGACGGGTACTTTTACCAGAGAAGATCAGGTCGAGCTGTCACGAATGTTTTCTTCGGAAATCGAATACTCGGATGAGAACATCGATCTCATCTACGATCACATCTTAGAACTTCATGAATCCTTCTGATCCTTCATCGCCATGACGATGCTCTGGATCTCATAGAGGCGCTGGCGGTTCTCCGGAACATAGCGGTATGCGCCTTCCTTCGGCTCGAAAAGTTCTACGAACTTGCCGTAGTCCATCAGCATGCCCTTCATGCCCGCAATCGGATAGGTCTTCGTCACCTGCTTCGCGGATGCGAAAATATCCCTGTCCTTGTACTTGCTGACCGGCTTTCCTTTCTTATAGAGGATGCCGTCCTCCGGCGCGCATTCGGTTCCCTCGTAGGTGATCACGCCGTCCTTAACGGTCAGTACACCCTCGCCGACCTTCGCGTGATAGCGCTCGCCACAGAGCTTAAACAGAGAGACTTTCTCCGTCAGCACAAAGCCTTCTTTTTCGGCTTCGCTCTCATAGATCTTCTTTTCCCACTTGGCCCACTCGTGAAGATCCGGGAAATACTTGTCCTCCGGTCCTGCCGGCTCGAAAAAGCCGCGGGCGTTCATGATGACTCTGTTCCCGCATGCGCTGCATACGATAAGGTTCTGCTTTTTCCTTGCTTCCTTCGGGAGAGTGCTGTCTCCTTTTCCGTCGGCGATCCGGGTCGTGTTGATCTTCTGACAGCGCGGGCAGATGTTCGCGATATTCTGGATGCCGGCCGCCGGAGCCTTTGACTTAAAGACCTGCGGGTGATCGGCAAAATACTCGTATTCGTTATAGTCGAGCCTCTCGCTCATAAAGCGGTGGATCTCTTCGACGCTCATTTCCTGTACTTTTTCCTTCGGGAGAACGTCCGTAAACTCGGCTGTGATCCGCCCCCTTCTCCAGGAACTCTGACTCCATCTCGGCCACGTCATATACGCGCCGTGCGATCGGAAGATCACCACGGTCGCGCCGGCCTTCTTGACGATCGATGCCAGACCGGATTCAAAGCGGATGGAGCGCCCGTCCGTGAAGCGTGTTCCCTCCGGGAAGATCCCCAGGACGCCGCCTCTTCCGAGCACTCGCATCATCGCGCGGACCGTGCGGAGGTCATTTCGGAACTGCGCCTTCGGGATGCAACCGCCCTTCATAATAATGCGTCCGAATATGGGTTTTCTGAACAGAAAATCACCCGCCACAAAGTTGATCGGGCGGCCTTTCAGCTTGATGCCCATGATGGCGGGGTCGATAAATGACGGGTGGTTACCGACAATGACCAGCGGTCCGGGAAGTTCTTTTATCTTCTTATCTGTCTTGAACTTCATGCCGAAGGCGGGACGGAGAATACTTGCAGCGAGCACTCCACCGAAGAAAGAATACCAGAACTTACTCGGTACGCAGCCGTAATCCGGCTGCTTCTCCGGTCTTTTTTCCTTAGTTTTTTCCTTCAGGGAAGCCTTGTCTTCGCCCACTTTTTCGCCCTTTCGGCCGAATCGTGAAAGAAATTTGTCAAATAAATCACGTTTCGACATAAATTGATAACATCTATCCAGTATTATACATTACTAGTTGGGGCGTGTGTAGTCGAAACGCCTGCGAATACGGGGTAAATCCCTCAGATTATCTTGAGCAGTAAAGGGCAAAAAGAGATATCTTATGGCAAAAACCTGTTTTTATTGTGGAAAAGAACTCGCCCCGGGACAGAGATGCTCCTGCCGAGGATCATCTTCTACCGGAACCGGAACTTCCGGTTCTGCCAATATGTCCGTATCTTCTGATGCAGCTTCCTCTACCGGAACGGCATCGGCGCCTCCGGACTATTCCTCATGCAGCGCAGATCCGAACCAGTATACGAAGAAAGCAAAGAAGACGAAGCAGGTATGGAATCACGCGGATTCCGCATCCGGCAATTCCAAGGACGGATTTTCATTTTCCAGATTCATCGATCAGGTCCGTTCCCGCTTCCCGTCTCTGTCGAAGCTCCTGCGGCCTGTCATGAACTATATCTGGCATCCGGTCACTACGATACAGAACCGCCCGCAGCGTGTTTCCATTCCGAAAGTATTGATCATCAACTCGATCTTCGCAACATTCACTTCCCTGATGGTGCTTTTCACGTATCAGAGCAATTCTCCCTTCCTGGGGATGCTGATCGATCTGATGTTCGGAAACACGGATCTTTTCTCGGATCATCCGTTCCTCGCTTTCGTAACAACGTCCGCGATCCTCTGGGCGAGCATGATCATTCTCGCCCTGTGCTTCGTCATGATGTCGAGGTTTGCCAACCGCAAGCTTTCTCTCCTTCGGGCACTGGATACGATTTCGATGTCCTCGGTCTATATGTGCTTTGCCGACATACTGATCTTCTTCTCTGTTCTGCTCGGCACACAGGGGGCGTTTACACTGATCTTCGTCGCTCTGGTCATCATGGGCGTCACGCACTATGTTTCCATCAAGAACGACCTTATGCTTACGGACAATGCCACATTCAACATGCTGGCGGTAAGCTACCTTCTCTTCTACCTTTTCGCACAGCTCGGCATCGTCGTTATCATCCATATCGCTAACGCGTTCTGACAGGTGCCTTCCGATCCGGGAGGAGTGCTTTTCTAAATTCAACACGCATAAAAAGGAGCCCCGCGAATTCATCGCAGGGCTTCCGTTTTTTCATTTCGTGTTCAGGAATTAAAGAAGATTAACTCCGTGCGCAGCCGCTTTCTCGACTACGTCCTCCGGCCAGATCGATGACTGAACTTCACCGATGTGAGCTCTCTGCAGGAAGAACATGCAGATACGGGACTGACCGATACCGCCGCCGATGGTGTACGGAACCTTGCAGGAAAGAACGTCCTTCTGGAAAGGAAGCTCTGCTCTCTCTTCGCATCCTGCGATCTTGAGCTGTCTGGCCATCGCATCTTCGTCTACGCGGATGCCCATGGAGGAAAGCTCGAGCGAGCATCCCAGTACCGGATAGTAAACGAGGATATCGCCGTTCAGGGACCAGTCATCGTAGTCCGGAGCACGGCCGTCATGCGGCTTTCCGGATTTCAGCGCGCCGCCGATCTGCATAAGGAATACGGCACCGTACTGTTTCGTGATGAGGTTCTCTCTTTCCTTCGGTGTCTTGTCCGGATACATGTCCTCGAGTTCCTGTGTGGTAATGAAGTGGATCTCGTTCGGCAGGAACGGGTCCATGAAGTGATACTTGCCGCACATATAGTACTCGGTCTGCTTGATCGCCATGTAGATGCGGAAGACCGTCTCTTTCAGAGTCTCGACATTTCTCTGCTCTTTCGTGATGATCTTCTCCCAGTCCCACTGGTCAACATAGATCGAGTGGAGGTTGTCGGTATCTTCATCACGACGGATCGCCGTCATGTCGGTATAGAGACCCTCGCCCGGATGGAAACCGTACTTGCACAGCGCCATTCTCTTCCACTTGGCGAGAGAGTGAACGATCTCGACTTCCTTCCCGCCCTGCTCCTTGATGCCGAAAGCAACCGGTCTTTCTACGCCGTTGAGGTTGTCATTGAGTCCTGTCTCCGGCTTAACGAAAAGCGGCGCCGACACACGTGTCAGGTTCAGCGCATCCGAGAGCGCCCGCTCAAAATAGTCCTTAACTTCCTTGATCGCAACTTCCGTTTCACGAATCGTTTGCGGGCTCTTGTACCCGTCCGGAATAATGATCGTACCCATTTTTCAACTCTCCTTTATTCTCATTTTCTTATTCAAAAGCACTTGCCCTCAGGGGCCTTCCGTTTATTACAGTTCACAGTTGTTGACCGTTCTCGGGAACGGAATGACGTCACGGATGTTCGATACACCTGTGAGGTACATGACGCAGCGCTCAAATCCGAGACCGAAGCCTGCGTGTCTTGCGGAACCGAACTTTCTGAGATCCATGTAGAATCCGTAATCCTCCGGCTTCATGCCGAGCTCCGTGATACGGGCAGCAAGCTTGTCGTAATCATCCTCACGCTGGGATCCGCCGATGATCTCGCCGATGCCCGGAACAAGGCAGTCCATCGCGGCAACGGTCTTTCCGTCCTCGTTGAGCTTCATGTAGAAAGCCTTGATCTCCTTCGGATAATCCGTAACGAAAACCGGCTTCTTGAAGACTTCCTCGGTGAGGTATCTCTCGTGCTCGGTCTGAAGATCGCAGCCCCAGGATACCTTGTACTCGAACTTGTCGTTTACCTTCTCGAGGATCTCGATCGCCTCGGTGTATGTAACGTGACCGAAGTCGGAAGAAGCAACGTGCTTGAGTCTTTCGATCAGGCCCTTATCTACGAAATCGTTGAAGAACTTCATCTCTTCCGGAGCATTCTCAAGTACGAAGCTGATGATGTACTTGATCATGGACTCGGCAAGGAGCATGTCGTCCTTCAGGTCTGCAAATGCGATCTCCGGCTCGATCATCCAGAACTCTGCCGCATGGCGTGTGGTGTTACTGTTCTCGGCACGGAATGTCGGTCCGAATGTGTAGATGTTCTTAAATGCCATCGCGAAGGTCTCGCCGTTCAGCTGTCCGGATACCGTAAGGTTCGTCGGCTTGTTGAAGAAGTCCTGACTGTAGTCGATGGAACCGTCCTCAAGCTTCGGGATGTTGTTGAGATCCAGAGTCGTTACCTGGAACATCTCACCGGCACCCTCACAGTCGGAACCTGTGATCAGCGGAGTGTGTACATATACGAAATCTCTTTCCTGGAAGAATCTGTGGATCGCGTATGCGCAGAGGGATCTTACTCTGAAGACCGCCTGGAACAGGTTCGTTCTCGGACGCAGATGTGTGATCGTTCTTAAGTACTCGATGCTGTGACGCTTCTTCTGCAGCGGATAATCCGATGTGGAATCGCCTTCCAGAACAACTTCCGTCGCCTGGATCTCGAAGGGCTGCTTGGCCTCCGGGGTAGCTACCAGCGTACCGGTAACGATCAGCGCCGCACCGACATTGGTCTTGCAGATCTTGTCGAAATTATCAAGTTTATCGTGATATACGATCTGGATCGGCTCAAAGAATGTACCGTCATGAAGCACGATAAATCCGAAAGTCTTGGAATCACGTACTGATCTGACCCATCCGCCGACTGTCACTTCTTTACCGAGATACTGATCTCTGTTTCTGAAGATCTCTCTTACATCTAAAATGTCCATCTTCTTTTCCTCCTTTGCCGTGCACCTTCTGCTGTGCGCTGCTCTTCCGATAAGTGCTTTTCGAAAAGTCCGGGGAAACAAAAACGCCCCGAAGCAATCCTTCTGCTTCAGGACGATCAATAATCGCGGTACCACCTGAATTGCTGTTTCAAAAACAGCCACCTCATCCGGGTTCTGTCAAACCCTGCCGCCTGACGCGCGGCTGATCGGCTTCCACTACTCTGCGTCTGCGGCTCTAATCATTCCCGCCGCCTTCGGCATTTCATTTTGCAGCTCGGAAGTGTTATTCATCGGAGTTCACTCTGCAGGGCTCCCACCGTCCCCCGCTCGCTGTGGGCGATAAGACCGACTACTTCTCTTCGTCATCGCTTTTCATATTCAATTTGTCGTTAGATTACTCTGCATGGAAACGTTTGTCAACCCCAAAGACGCAAGTCGGACCGGCGGCACATCATGTGACGTATCTGACGAGACTGTAACAGCTTCGGAACATCGGCGAAAGTGACGAATGTGTTATAATATTGAAAGCATATATACATTGACACGCCTTATGGGGGCTGTATACTACTTATCGAGTGTTTCTCCCGCGGGGATCATCCGGGAGACAAGGTTTACCACAGGAGCAGAAGCTATGGAAAAAAAAGAAATTGAAATTAAGATGACGGATCTTTTCGCATCTTTCTTAAAGTCGATCGTCCTCATCGTTCTCATTACGGGTTTCTTTACCGCACTTCTCGGCGGTT
>JAILHZ010000044.1 GCA_024695545.1 Clostridiales bacterium | reverse complement strand
ATCGGAGACGTCGATCAGGAGCTTCAGTGCTTTTCGGGCAATATCGAGACGCTCGCGGGTGACAGAGGTAAGGATCGGCAGATATTCCTGTCCCTCGATCGTTCCATCATAACCGGAGACAGCGATGTCCAGAGGGACTTTGATCCCGAGCTGGCGGAAGGAGTTGATCAGGGAGAGAGCCATATAGTCGTTGGCGCAGACGATCGCTTCGGGACGTTCGGGAAGGGACAGGAAGTAATGTGCTGCATCCATGCCTTTGCTGAACCAGAAGTCGCCTTCAAAGATCCCTACGCCGTCTTCCGGCAGGCCGCGTTCTTTCATAATGGAGTGGAATTCACTTAATCGTGAAACGGCATCCGGATGTCCCGGGATACCGGAAAAGTAGCCGATCCTCGTAAAGTGATGGTGATCGATAAAATGCTCGACCATTTTACGGAGTCCGCCGGAATCGTCGAACCGGATGTTATAGAATCCTTCGATGAAACTGCTGATGGAGATCACCGGACACTTCAGGGCGCGGAGCTTTCTCTCGATCGTCTCGGACATGCCGTCGACGTTGTATCCTTCCGCATCGAAAACGATACCGTCGAACTGGTCAAGATCAAAATAGTCGAGGATCTCGGACTCGTAATCTTCGGTGAATCCGTTGGTGGTACCGAGCTGTCCGTAGGTGTTAAAGATGACAAGATTTACGTCGTATTCTTCCGCGGCAACGCTGAAGACTCTGCACAGGCCGCGCTTGAATCTGCTGGTAAGACTGCTCCCGAATAATGCAAATGTTTTTCGTCCGCTCATGATGATAATACCTTTCTCCACGTTTCAATAATACAAGAAGCGCGGTTGGGATTAATGTGCATTCTGTAAACACTTTATAAAGAGAGTTGTTCTGATACTTGGGGATCGATGTATACCAGTAATCTAAATAAGCATTTTCATCTGCGTTACATGGTAGAATAGAAACATATTCGGGTCCGGAGGCGTGGAAAGCATGGAAGAAAGCAGTTTTGTAACAGCGTTAAAAAGCGAGTCGCTGCAGGCGCTTTCGAGGATTTCCAAGAGCGATCTTCACAGCCATGCGGGAAGAGGCGGGCACATCTCATTTTTTGAGAAATATGCGAACGTAAAGATCACTCCGCGAAAAGAACCTTTCGAGAGTCTTTCGGAGATGAACCAGTGGCTTAAAGAGAACGTGAAATGCCATCTGCCTCTAGGCGCAGAAGGATACCTGAAACAGGTGGAAGGTGCTTTTGTACAGGCGGCAGCAGACAGCGTCACGGTACTGGCATTAAGCTTCTGTGTGGATGAGATACAGCTTCTCGGCGGCATGGAGACATTCAAGAATACAATCGACGGACTGCGTGTAAAATATGCTCCGGATACGGCTCTTCTTCCGGATCTGGGGCTCGGGTATTTCCCGGAAGAAGTTAATGAACTGGATGAGATCCTGGCGAGCGGGTGGTTTTCCGGTGTGGATATCATGAACGGCGCGGGCACGTACACCATGCGTGAACTGAAGCGGATCTGCGGGAAAGCAAAGGATAACGGACTGATCCTGAAGGCGCATATCGGCGAATTCGGCGAGGCCGAAGATGTTTGGCGATACGCGGAAGAGCTTGGACTGGATCAGATCCAGCATGGCGTGCTTGCTGCGAAATCGGAAAAGGTCATGCGATATCTTGCGGATAACAAGATCCAGTGCAATATCTGTCCGACAAGTAATGTCATGCTGAAAGTTGCCGCGGACTATAAATCCCACCCGATCCATACGCTGTTTGCAAACGGCGTGAAAGTCACGATCAATACGGATGATCTTCTGATATTTAATTCCACGTTATCGGAAGAATACTTGAAGCTGTATCGGGCCGGCATGAAAGCATCCGATTTGGACGCGATTCGGAAAGCGGGCTTGGAAGGTCCGGCAAATGAGCGGGAAAGGTTCTAAAAGCAATGGAAACACAGGATATTTATGAGGTTTGGAATAAGGATGGAAGCGGTGTACGCTGTCTACTGGGTGGAGAAGTAACAGAGGTGTAGATCATGATTCTGATTTTCGATTATTTTGAGACGCTTCTTAACACGAACAGCATGGATTTTGACCGTGGTCTTTATGTGTTTTGGGAAAAATACTATCAGGACAAGTGTGAGTTCGAGGACATAAAGAAATACGGCGAAGAGCTTTTCCAGGTGCTTCTTGAGAGGCATAAGACCGGGGAAGAATATCCTTTCGTAGAAGAGGAACTTCCGATGTATGCGGAGAAGTACGGCGGAGAGACAGTGACGATGGACGCGGAGGAAGAAGCCGATTTCCTGATGCTCTTCTCTGAACTTGAATTAGATCCGGCGATTGATAGATTCCTTCAGAAATGCAGCCAGATGAATATACCGATGTATGTTCTGTCGAACAGTGGTTTTCGAGCGGTAGCTTTAATGGAAATATTGAATCGATTCGGAATCGGGAAGTACTTCCGGAACCTGTGGTCCAGCGCGGATTTCGGAAGGAGAAAACCTGACAGAGACCTCTTCGAACTTGCGATCAGAACGGTGCTCGAAGAAAACCCGGACGAGGTCAGGGAGAACATTGTCTTTATCGGAGACACCTACGAGACAGATGTGGCCGGAGCACATGACGCGGGAATCAAATCGGCGTGGCTCAACTGGAAGAACGAAAGCGATGTGAACGGATGGGCCACATACGATCTTGCTTCAGCGGACGGATTGTTTGAGATTATAGATTCAGGGAAAGAATGAATACGGTGAGACCATGAAAATAGAGAAATGCACAATTGAAAATGTTTCGGTTCTGGCACACATGAATAAGTGTCTGATCGAGGATGAAATAAGCAGTAACCCGATGAATCTTTCGCAGCTTGAGGAGCGGATGAGAGGTTTTCTCGAGGGTGATTATGATGCATATTTCTTCATGGCAGAGGACGTGATCGTAGGATATGCTCTGGTCGACCGCACATCTGATCCTCTCTATCTGAGACAGTTCTATATCACCCGTGAACAGAGACGCAAACACTATGGGAAAAGTGCTTTTGAAGCATTACTTGAATATCTGGGAACGGACCGCATCGACCTGGACGTATTGCCGTGGAATGAGGCAGGAGTCGCCTTCTGGAAAAGTCTCGGCTTCTCGGAACAGTATGTAGCCATGAGATTTAAAAGAAGATAATCATATAACATTTTCACCTCATTAGGTATTTACATTACTACGTATACGTGGTATATTCTTGCCAAGGTGCTACGCATACGTAGTAAATCTGTTTTTAGGGAGATATTGAAGTGAAAGAACTGTTTAAGTGGAAACTGTCGAAAGATACGCTGATTGCAGGGACTGCGGGGATCATTATGATCGCCCTGAGCCTTCTGATGCTTCCGTTTTCCGGCGATTCTGCTGCGGATTCGATCGTATCTTTTCTGATAAGAGATGTTCTCATGATCTTCGGTCTGGGGATCGTTTTCGTGTCGCTGTTTGTGGATAAGAAGGGAAAAGAGATCCTCTCGGATATCGGCTTTTCGAAGAGAAAACTGAAGTTGAGTCTGGTGCTGGATGTCCTTCTTGCGGCAGGTCTTGCCGGGATATTCATAAAGGACGGGATCCCGGAGGGGACGAAGTTTCTGAGCATCGGGAATCTTTATGCGGCAGTGTATATTCTGACGGCGGGGCTTTTCGAGATGCTGTTTATCTACGGTTTTCTTCGAATGAACTTCGAAAAGGCATTCGGCATCATCCCGGCGATCCTTCTGACCAGTGCTTTTTACTCGTTTCATCATGCGGGATTCCAGCCGGAGTTCCTGCATCTGTTCCTGGTGGGACTAATGTACTGCTCCGTGTTCTATATCACCCGAAATATGCTGATCATCTTCCCGTTCTTCTGGGGAGTCGGCGCGCTGTGGGATGTTATAATATCTTCAGAAGCAGGAGAAGGGATCAAGAACGTGGAATCCTTCGTGTTCGCACTGATCATCTGGCTCTTGATCTTAGGATGGTTTCTTTACCGGAAAGTTAGGAGAAAAACAAATGCTGTCGAAAACATCGATCGTGATCATGGGGATACTGACCAGAGGCGAGAAGAATGCGTATGACATTCTGAAAGTCGTCGACCAGATGAATATGAAATACTGGCTTCCCATCGGTGCGACCACACTCTATGAGTCGTGTATCCGCCTTCAGAAGAAGGGCTATATCGAGGACACGGGAGAGGCTGATAATAAAGCAGTTTACTGTATCACGGATAAGGGTCGGAAAGAACTGAAGAAGTCCATCTGTGAGCTCTTCGAGAGGGTCGATTATGACTCCGTCTGGTTCTGCCTGGCAGTGATCTTCGCGGATGTTCTGAGTAAGAAAGAACTCGCGGAAGAGAAGAAGAAACGGCAGGCGCTTCTGGATGAATATGAAGCGGGAACCAAGGAAAACAAAGAGAAACTTATTGCTGCAAAAGCACCGTACTCGAGCATCTGTGCGATCGACCGGATGATCTACATCATTCAGATGGAGAAAGAAACGCTGAAGAATATGTAATCGCGAAGGAATCGTTCTCCTCGTG
>JAILHZ010000028.1 GCA_024695545.1 Clostridiales bacterium | reverse complement strand
GCCTATATCAAGTGGAATTTCACCAAGTTCCTTATCGACAGAGAGGGAAAGGTCATCGCAAGATTCGAGCCGACTGTGAATATGGATGACGTGAGAAAAGCGGTAGAAGCAGCTCTTTAAATATTTAAGGAGACTCAACATGAGTGGAAAAGAAGTATCCCGTGAAAAAAAGATAGTAAAGACGAGCCTGATTGGCATCGTCGCAAATGTCTTTCTTGCTTCGTTTAAAGCGGTGATCGGACTGATGACGAATTCTATCGCCATTGTCCTGGATGCAGTGAATAATATCTCGGATGCGGGAAGCTCGCTCATCACGATCATCGGAACGAAGCTTGCGGGAAAAGAACCGGACAAGAAGCACCCGTTCGGATATGGGCGTATCGAATACTTAAGTGCGATGATCATATCCGTGATTGTGCTTTATGCCGGTGTGACTTCTTTTACCGAATCAGTCAAACAGATCATCCATCCGGAAACTCCGGATTACTCGATAGTTTCTCTGATCATTATCGCAGTTGCAGTCGTGGTAAAGATCGTTCTCGGCCGCTACGTCAAAGCGGTTGGAGTGAAAGTCAACTCAGATTCTCTGATCAACTCCGGCGAGGATGCTACACTGGATTCAGTCATCTCTGCATCCACATTGGTAGCCGCAGTGATCTTCATGCACTTTGATGTTTCAATCGAAGCGTGGCTCGGTGCCGTGATCTCCATCGTGATCATCAAGGCCGGTATTGAAATGCTCCGTGATACGATTTCACAGCTACTGGGAGAAAGAAATGATCAGGAACTGGTCAAGGGGATCAAGAAGACGGTTGTTAGTTTCCCGGATGTACAGGGTGCCTATGACTTGGTGCTGAATAATTACGGACCGGACAGATGGAACGGATCGATCCATATCGAGGTGCCGGATACGTATTCCGTAGAGCGTCTGGATCAGCTGATCCGAGAGATCCAAATCAAAGTTCTGGAAGAGCACAATGTCATTCTTACGGCTATCGGTGTATATTCGACCAATACGAAAGACGAAGAAGTGATACGTACACGAACGGAAGTCAGCAGTATCGTACTTTCTCATGAGCACGTGAGACAGATCCACGGTTTTTATCTGCTGAAAGAGAAGAAAATGATACGTTTCGATATCGTGATCAGTTTTGAGGCGGAGGATCGAAAGAAAGTATACGAGGACGTTATTGCAGATGTCTCCACGGCTTTCCCTGGTTATGAATTACAGGTAGCTATGGATACGGATTACTCGGAAGAATAAGAAAATGCCTGAGGAGGGCATATTCTCACTCAGGCACTTCTTGTAGACCGATATATAGGAGGGTTACTTATTCATTCATCAGACAGTTAAAGCGGTTCCCAGGTTTCTGCAGGACTCGTTCGCTGTGTCGTCCGGAGATTCGTTGCAGATGACGCCGTCAGCTACAAGGTTGGCGCCTGCCTGCTTGGATCTTTCTTCCCAGTTTCTCATCCATTCGCCGTCGCCCCAGCCGTAGGAGCCGAAAAGACCGATTTTCTTGCCGGAGAGAACACCTGCCTGCTCAAGGTCAGTGAACATCGGATCAAATTCGGATTCTTCCAGGACTTCTGCGCCCATTGCCGGGCAGCCGAATGCGATTGCATCAAACTCGGATGCTTTGTCAGACTTGAATTCGGAAGCGGAGAAGCGGGTAACTTCAGCCCCGGAAGCCTTTGCACCTGCTTCAACAGCATCGGCCATAGACTCAGTGTTTCCTGTTCCGCTCCAATATACAATTGCAATTTTGCTCATAACGATGATTTCCTTTCTTGCTTTGCTTTTCTTATATACAGACCCGGAGGAACCGGGGATCTGCCAATATAGTTATGCGGCTACCGCCAGCTGCTCAATAGAAGCTCCCTCTGTGAGACGCTTTCTATAGTTCTGTGTGCACTGTTCATACTTTTCGAAAAGTACCTGCGCTTTTTCCGGTTCGTGATATACCTTCCAGCATCCGCCGTTGCAGGCCTGACAACGGCTCTTGCAGTGCGGATTCTCGATAAATCCTCTGACATCTTCCGGCGGATAGCCGAGAAAGAGTCCGATCTCATGAGGGAAAGAACCATTCTCACGGATGCGCCGGATCAGACGGACCAGACACTTGGACGGGTGAGATGAGGTATATCCGAAATCCTGAAGGAGAGAAGTGCACTTCTTATTGCACAGATCCCTTTTCAGAAAGCCCGGACGGTACAGGTAAAGAAGAGAATAGCCGGATGTTGTTTTCAGAGGAAGGAGCAGAAGACCTTTCCCATAAAGGATGCGGTTGATCCTTTGCACTTCACATTTGACGCACTCAGGATTCTTCCCGTGAATCGTAAAGAGGCTTCCGGTCTTAAGTCCCGCCAGTGTAGGTGAACACTGATCGACCAGATATTGCTCCAGCATGTTCGGCTTTTCTCCTTTCTTTTGCGGTTAGTGTATGCTAACTAGCACCAAAGAAACTATACCAATCATAATATAAAAAGTCAATAATAAAATTAGCGTATGCTAACTTGAAAATTAAATGTTGACAAAGAATGTGTCATCTGCTATCATTCATATCAGTTAGCGACAGCTAACTAGTTTGTGTTCTTAGATGTCATACCTATACTGATCCGGGGGATTCCTGATATTTCCTTACAGAAGACCAACTCCCCTTTCGCACTTCTTGTAGTGATGCCCCCGGGAAAAAGTTGCCTGAAAGAAATCCGCTTGGCGAGGTGGATTAGGCAATCCTTTAGGTATTATCCTTGGAAAAGGTCCGCAACTGTACCTCATTGCGGACCTTTTTTTGGGCTTTTATTCTCATTCCGGGACGATCAATCCATACCTTTGAGTATTTCTACCATATCCAGTTTTCGGATCTTCTTGTTGAACATGAAACTGACAAGTACCGAGATTCCGATCACGAAGGCTGCTGCGCCGAGATATACGAGCACGCCTGCTCCAACCGGATAGTCCATACTGTCTCCGTTACTGTCGAACATATACTGTAAAAGCATTGTCCCGAACGGTGCACCGAGGACTGTTCCAATGATCGAGAGCCAGAGATTCTGTAACGAAAGCACTTTGCGGATGCGTTTCGTAGAGAATCCGAGTACTTTGAGCGTTGCAAATTCCTTGACTCTTTCGTGGAATGAGAGGTTTCCGCAGTTGTAGAGAACTACGACCGGAAGAACGGCGGCGAAAACAACGAAGACAATGAGCATCGCATAGATTATCTCCATCATGATGTCGAAGCTTTCCTTTAGATCTTTATCGTCATGGATAGCCAGTATGCCGGGTTTTCCTGCAAGTTCTTCGGCGTCGATATCGTTATCTGTATACAGCATCGTCGGAACGTAGGGTGCTCCCGCCTCTTCGTAGTCTTCACGAAGCATTGTAACTCCGGAGTAGTTCGGATGACGGTTGATCAGACCGACTTTGGCCTCATACCAGGTGTTTTTCTCATAGAGGTGCCAGTAGATCGTTTCTCCTTCATGGATATCCAGAGCGCGGGCAAGTTTCATTGTAACTGCGCATGTTCCGGGAGTAAGAGAAGAGAGCGCCTGCTTTTTATCAGTAAGACGGAACTTTTCTTTTCCCTCGGTGACTATTAAGGAAGTGGCCCGTTTCTTATCCGAAGTGGCGTTCGGTGTCTTGGCGATCTCGATGCCGGATGCCTGAATCAGCTCGCCGCCGTACATCGCCTGATACGCTTCCGCCTGATCTATAGAGATCTCTTCGGAGAAATCGATCTCGTTTTTAAAGTTCTGGATCTTATCGAATGTCCAGGAACTGGCGTCCTTGATCGTTGTGATCGATGCAAGCGCCGCGACCATGATCATCAT
>JAILHZ010000016.1 GCA_024695545.1 Clostridiales bacterium | reverse complement strand
CCGCGGCCACAGAAAGGAACCCGAAAAATGTTCTTCCGCATTCTAAAAAAGGAACTGAAAAAGAAGAAGGCCATGAACCTGATCGTCCTGCTGTTCATCACACTGGCAGCCATGTTCGTCGGCTCCGGCCTCAACAACGTCATCACCGTCACAAACGGCACCGACTACTACCTCGACCAGGCAGGCGTCGGCGACTTCGTCATCATCACGATGGGCAGGAATTGCGTAGGCAACCTCGACAACATGCTCGCCACCGAGCCCGCCATCGACGCCTACCGCCTCGACACCGTGATCTTTGGATCCCGCGACACCCTGAAGAAGGGCGACGGAAGCAGAATCGAAACCAAAAACGTCCTCATCATGCAGGACCTCTCCGAGTCCACCTTCCACTTCTTCGACACGAACAACGAAGAACCGAAGGCCCTCGAGCCCGGTCACTGCTACGTCACCGGCAGCTTCCTGAAGACGAACGACATGAAAGTCGGCGACGTCCTCGAAGTCGGTCAGGAAGGCGTGACCGTCCGCCTCATCATCGACGGCAAAGTCAAGGACGCACTCCTCGGCTCAAACTTCATGGGCAACACCCGAATCCTGATGCACACCGACGATTACAAGATTTTCAAAAACAACGAAACGATCGCGAAAGACTACTCCGGTCAGATCTGCTGCATCGACACACATGATGTCAGCGCCGTCCAGGAAGCCGCCACAAAGTGCAAGAGCATCAACTTCGCACAGTCGCGCGACACCGTCTCCATGTGCTACGTCATGGACATGATCGTTGCCTTTATCGTGCTGATCCTTTCCGTCTGCCTGATCATCCTCTCCTTCGTCGTCCTGAAGGTCTCCCTCTCCTTCACGATTACCAGAGAATACAGAGAGATCGGCGTCATGAAGGCCATCGGCATCAAGAACCGCAAGATCCGCTCCCTCTACCTCACGAAGTACCTCGCGATGGCCGTCGTCGGCTCCATCCTCGGCTTCATCCTGAGCATCCCGCTGAGCAAGCTCCTCATGGGCTCCGTCACAGAAAACATGGTCCTCGGCAGCACCCTCGGCTACGGCATCAACGCCATCGGCGCCGTCCTCGTCGTCATCACCATCGTGGCCCTCTCCTACTTCGCAACAAGAATCGTCAAGAAGGCCACCCCGGTCGACGCGATCCGCACCGGCAGCTCCGGCGAGCGCTACTCCAAGAAGAGCAAGCTCCACCTTTCCCGCTCGAAAAGAACTGGTACGAGCAGTTTTCTTGCGATCAACGACACGATCTCCAGCCCGAAGCGCTATATCTCCATCATCATCGCATTTACCCTCTGCATGCTCTTCGTCCTGATGATGGTCAACACCACCAACACCATGCAGAGCGAGAACCTGGTCACCGCATTCGGTACGAGAGCCGACCTGTTCCTCGACAGCGTTTCCGAGTCCATGAAGATCATGGGCAACGATATAGAATACATGAATAAGTACTTCGACGAGAAGGACGCCAAGCTCAAGGAACTCGGCATCCCGGGCCACTTCTCCCAGGAATGGCAGTACACCTACAACGCCGCGATCAATGGTAAAGCCTACCGCATCATCGGCGAGCACGGCTTCAGAACAGACTTCGAAAATCTCATCTTCACCGAGGGTACCGCCCCGCAGAGCAGAAACGAAGTTGCCATCACGAAGATCCTCGCAAAGAAACTGGACGTCAAGATCGGCGACACCATGACCATCGACTTCGGGTCCGAAAAGCTGCCGTGCATCATCACCGCCTACTACCAGTCCTTCAACCAGCTCGGCGAAGTCATGCGCTTCCACCCGGATGCACCGGTCGACCCGTCTCACATGACCTCGACGATGGCATTCAAGATCACCTTCGACGATAATCCGACCGCGAAGCAGATTGAAGAAAGAAAGTCCATCATCGCTGAGAATTTCACCAACGATTCGGTCGAGACCTGCGCCGAGTACGTCGCTTCCTGCATCGGCGTCGTCCCCACGATGCTCGCCGTACAGTACCTGCTCCTCGCCATCACGATCCTCGTCGTCATCCTGGTCACCATCCTCATGGAGGTCTCCTTCGTCGCCGACGAGAAAAGCCAGATCGCCCTGCTCAAGGCCATCGGCATCCGAAACGGCAAGATCTACCGCTGGCACGTCCTGCGATTCGTGATCGTCACGATCTTCGCCATGATCCTCGCCGCGGTCCTCTCGATCCCGATGACAAACCTCTGCATCAGCCCGATCTTCGGCATGATGGGCGTCAGCAAAGTCAACTACGCGATCAAGCCGCTTCAGGTCTTCCTGATCTACCCCGGCATCATCATCCTGACCACCCTTGTCGTCGCCTTCCTTATCTCGCTCTCGAGCAAGACCATCCACGCCAGCGACACCGCAAACATCGAATAATTCTACTGCAAAAGCACTCGCCCACTGCGGCGCTGACCACATAAACAACACCCGCCGCCCCCGCGGCTACCTAACAGGAGGAAATAAAAATGAAAAAGTTAATGGAAGTAAAAGATCTGTGCAAGACATACGTCATCGAGAAGCGTCAGAACAATGTCCTGAAGAACGTCAGTTTCGACGTCGAGGAAGGCGAGATGGTCGGCATCATGGGCCCATCCGGCTCCGGCAAAAGCACTCTCCTCTATTCGATCTCGGGCATGGACAAGGCCACATCCGGCCAGGTCAAGCTTGATGGAAAAGATATCACGGCTCTTTCGGAAAAAGAACTCGCTTCCGTCCGTTTGAACGACATGGGATTCATCTTCCAGCAGATGTTCATGATGAAGAACCTGACCATCATGGATAACATCCTCCTCCCTGCCGTTGAGTGCGAAAAGAGCGATGAATCCAGAAAAGAAAAGGTCGCCCGCTGCGAAGAACTGATGAGAAAGCTCGGCATCATCGAGATCGCCAACAACGACATCAACGAGGTCAGTGGCGGCCAGCTCCAGCGCGCATGCATCGCCAGATCCATGGTCAACAACCCGAAGATCCTCTTCGCCGATGAGCCGACCGGAGCCCTGAACCGTCAGTCCTCCGCGGAAGTCATCAGCGAGATCAAAAAGCTGAACTCCGAGGGCACCACCGTACTCATGGTCACCCACGATGCAAAGGTCGCATCCAACTGCTCCCGCGTCCTCTACATCGCCGACGGCAACATCAAGAGCGAATACAGAATGCCCGAAGGCCTCTCCGAAAGAGACAGAGAAAGAGCCCTCAACAACTGGCTGATGGACATGGGCTGGTAATTGAAAAAGAATAAAGGAAAAAGAGAAAACACCTCCGGCGGCGAGTTATGCGTAAGCATACATGTTTGAGCCGCGGGAGGTGCTTTTCTCTTTTAATCTATCGACGTATTACATCATCGTCTTCTTCAGAATATCCAGCAGATCAGTTCCGTCGATGCTGCCCTTCGGATCCTTGTCGTCTTCGTCCTTCATGAACTTCTTGAAGAAGCCGCCGAGGAATCCGCCATCGTCTTCCTGTGCCGCCTTCTGGCGCTCTTCAGCTTCCTTGGCGATCGACTCCGGTGTATCCGGCTTCGCAGCGGAAGAGATCGAAGAAAGGAGCGACGGAGCAATCGAGCTCAGGAGCTGGTTGGACTGACCGACATTGATGCCTGCCTTCTTCGCGATGGAAGAAATGAAATCGTCTTTATCATCACCCATGATCTTGCCGATGATCTTATTACCATCTTCCTCATCCGCATCCTTGAGCTGATCGGAAACATCTCTGTCATCCTCGTGCTGGGAGAGCGCGCCCATCAGGGACTTTGCGCCTGCTGCAGTAGAAGCGTTCTTTGTCATAGAACCGACCAGAGACGGAATCGCCGAAGCGATCGCTTTTTCGATGGTATCCGGATCAACACCGACTTTTCCCGCCAGCGCGCCCAGTGACGAATTCGACGTCAGACTCTTAACAATCGTACTTACAAGATCCATAGGAAACACCTGCCTTATTTCAGAATTAACATACCTTGATTGTATCACAAATCGGGGGTCCCGCCGCTTTGATATTCTGCGCCAAAAGCACCTGTGCCCGCCGGCTTACACCTTCACCCGCAGGATCCACGACAGCACTCTTCGGAGCCACGGGCGGCCGGCGTGCTGGATCTTCAGATTATGGTCACCGAAGCGGATCAGGTTGGAAAGTTCTTTTTCAGAGATATCGCCCTCCGCGAACTCCGCCTTCTTCCGGATCGACTCCACGACGCGCGACGGCACGGCTTCGAGGATACGGTTATGCATTGCAAAGTAACTCGTATACGAAGATGCACGGCTGTTCACCGAACCGGAGCGGAAGCGGCGGCGCCAGTAGAGAACATAGCCCAGGCGCACTAGAACTATAAACACCACGATACCGATAGTGCCTCTGAATGCAGGACTCTTCACGAACCCCGGGATCTTCGGCCCGGATTCTTCCACATACTCGACAGCAGGTGTCGGAGTAGCCGTGACCTTCTTGACCGGCGGCTTCGGGCGCGGTGTCGGCGACAGTCGGTAGTTGTAGTCCATGTCACCGTATTCCTTCGCGATAGAATAAGCATTTGAATAGCTCGCTGCGACACCGTTTCCGGGCGTCGGATCATCCATGACCCAGCCATAGTCCGGATCGAAAAACTCGATCCACGAGTGGGCATCCTTCATGGAGATCTCGAACTTCGTCCTGTCCAGATCACAGCTCACGAGATAGCCGCTGACGTAGCGTGTCGGAACACCGATCAGGCGCAGGAGCACCGCGGCCGTCGTTGCGTAGTGTACGCAAAAACCACTCTGGCTCTGTGTCATGAACCACGTAACAAAATCCACGCCCTCCGGCGGGTACGGCGTCTGTGCATTGTACGGATGGAGATTCCGGACAAACTCGATGACGGAGCCGACCTTTTCCGCGGTCGACATCTCACTGGTGCCCTCGAGAAGATCCTTATACCACTTCGGAAGAACATTGCTTCCGAGGATCCCGTTTCTAGTCTCTTCGGGGACCTCGAGGCACAGTCCGTAGACCTCCTCCAGATACTCCGCGCTCCACTCCGGGCTCCGCTTCTGCGGAATCATGTTATACGAGTAGTCATAGACATCCTCACCCGGATTCAGGACGCACTCCGCCAAATTCCAGTTCGTGCGCACATCGATATGCGAGTAGTAGTACTTGCTCTCCTGCGACAGAGTGAAATGGTCCGTATACTCCGGCACCATGTACACCGGTACCGGCACATACGGCTGGATCGACAGGACATAGTCCGCCTCCCGCTCATCGATCGAAGACATGTTGAGAATATACGACTCCTCCGGCTTGAGCTCACCGTAGTAGTGCGTTGTCCAGGCGCTGCCCGCCATCTCTTCCATGGCAGAGACCCGCAGATACACCATTCTTCCGTTGGTCAGCACGACGTGGTTTTCGTGATCGTTATAGTAGCGGATGAGCTTGCCAAGCTTTACGTCCGGCGGATTGAAGAAGCCCACCTTGTTGAAATCCTCCGTCACTACGTTGACCTCCACAGGTTTCGTGTCATCCGGATCCGCAACGATAGCTCCCTGGAAGCCCACCTCAGGACCCTCGTCCTCCTTTTTTCCGCCGGAACCGCCGAACGGCAGGCGTTTGCCCACATTATCGAAGAACTCCTGGACCTGGGAAAAGTGCTTTTCGGCAATCTTATCCTTGTCATAACTCGATACCGGGAAAAAAGCACTGAGCAGCGCGCAGAAGAGCATGACGGGGACGGCGATCTTGAGCATGCGCTCGTCGACTGTGTCATCGCCGAGTCTTCGGACAAACTGGAAGATCAGCAGGACCAGCACCCCGCCCACGGCGAGGACGCACGGCCAGGCCTGCGGCACTCGGAAGGAGATGACCGTGGTGCAGAACAGGAACGGGATGTACCACACAAGTGCGATCAGGATGTTCTTTCTTCTTTCCACGACGAACGTCGTAAAGAACGCCGGGATCAGGTTGATGAGAAGCGCGAGCAGCGTGATCGGACGCGCGATCTCTTCTATTTCCTTCGAGTTGGTATAGAGCGGCTCGAACCCCTGGAACGCATACTTTTGCAGGATCGAATAGGCGTAGTTGACCTCGGTCTGCACATTGAGGATGTCGAACCAGCAGATAAAGAGCGCGACCATCCCGGTAAAGCCCGCCAGCACGAACGGCGCGGACTTACTCTCCGAAGCGTGGCAGTAGGACATGCCCCAGCAGATCAGCGCGAGCAGCGGGATAAAAAAGACACGGTCGATCTTGAGGCCGTACGTTGTCGTCAGCATGAACGTAAAGCCGGTGCCGAGCATGGTCGCAAGGATCACGGAGAAGATCATCGTCAGCGTCGTCGGGCGCGCATTTTTCCGCACCGCGCACACCAGCGTGACCGAAGCCTTGCGCTTCTTTTTGAGCTCCTTCTTCCGCTTCGCCTCCTGGATCGCGCGCTCCTCGGAAACCGAGATCTGCGCCTTCTCCAGACGGTTCTCGGTCAGCCTCTTCTTATTCTTTTTTCTTCCCGAATTCCCTCTACTCATCTTCCAGGTCCTCCGGTATCGGCAGATGCAGGATGTCGATGATCGCCCGGTCGAGGTCCTCCTCCGACGCGATGTCGAAGGCGATCTCCTTCTTGCCCGACGGCAGCACACGGATCCTGTGTTCAATGTCATGTGTCAGCAGATATTTCGACGTGAAAAGCACTTCTCCGAGGTGATGGTCGAGCTTTTCGCGGTCTCTTGAGAGCGGCAGATAGAGCCTCGAATGACCGAAGGTCTCCTCCTGGGATTCC
Source organism: Clostridiales bacterium (assembly GCA_024695545.1). Next base: position 4,307 of record JAILHZ010000016.1, on the reverse strand, counting down.
TTGATCATGAGCCTGTCCTTTTTCGCGGACAGCTTCCAGTGGATACGCTTGACGGGGTCACCCGCGACATACTCGCGGATATCGTAGATCTCCGCATTGGGGACGCCCGATTTCCGAAGACCCTTGGCCTTAAAGCCGCTTAGATCCGGCATCGCCTGCGGGATACAGGGTGTTGGAAGAACGACCACTTCGCCGGCTACTTCCAAAGTCCGGGGCACGAAGATCAGCCCGAAAAGATCGTAGATGCGGACCTTTGCGGAAGTGAACTTGTATGTGCCGCAGTGCTCGGTCTTAAGGATGATGCTGTCGGTGGTATTTCCCTGCGAGAGAAACTTGATCAGGTTCACTTCCTGCGTCATGGTCTCGATAAGCTTGATCTTGACGGAACAAAGCGCGAAAGGAAACGCCTCCAGTCCCGAAGACGTAAAAGAGATCTCCGTCTCCTCGCCCTTCAATACTTTTCGGAAAGCATCGGCCTCGAGGTGAAAAAACATCGAGGAAAGCACGCTGATCAGAAGCGCGATCGGAAGGATCGAGATCACGACGAGCAGTATAAACCAGGCCAGCCACATCTTGTAAAAAAGGAAAAAAGCGACGGCACCCAGCAGAGAAAGAATATAGATCACCCAGCTCCGCAGCATAAGTATTATTCCTTCGGGATCTGGGTCGTCTTAATGATTTCTTTCGCAATATCCTCGGCGCGGATCTCCTTAAATTCCGCTTCCGGCGTCAGCAGGAAACGGTGGCTCATGACCGCAGAGAAAACCGCCTGGACATCGTCCGGGATCACGTAATCACGGTCCGTCATGTAGGCATGTGCTTTTGCCATCGCGGTAAGCGCCAGCGTCGCACGCGGGCTGCCGCCACGGGCGAGCATCTTGTGGGTCCTCGTACGGTCCATCAGCGCAACGATATACTTCAGCACTCTGTATTTGACATACATCTTCGAGGTCTCATCCTGCATCGTGAGGATATCGTCCACCGTGCACACCGGAGAGATCTCCGCGAGCGGATTGGCACCGTTCTGACGGTTAGTGAGCATCTCGATCTCACTATCCTGCGACGGATAACCCATGGACACGCGGATCGCAAATCGGTCCATCTGCGAGTCCGGAAGAAGCGACGTACCGGACGCACCGGACGGGTTCTGGGTAGCAATTACGACGAAAGGCTTCGGCAGCGGATACGTCTCATCGTCGACCGTGACCTGGCCTTCTTCCATCGCCTCGAGGAGCGCCGACTGCGTTCTCGAAGACGCACGGTTCAGCTCGTCCGCCAGGAAGAGGTTATGGAACACCGCACCCTTCTGATACTTCATCGTGTGGGTCTCCTGATCGAGGAGCGAAAAGCCTGTAATATCGGAGGGCAGTACGTCCGGGGTAAACTGCACACGGCCGTAGTCCATGCCCATCGTCTTGGCAAAAGCGACCGCCATCGTCGTCTTTCCCACGCCAGGGACATCTTCCATGAGAACATGTCCTCCGGCCAGCACGCTCTGCAGTACAAGACGCACAACCTCGTCCTTACCGCAGATTACTTTCTTAACTTCATCAAGGATCAGAGTCGTTTTTTCACGCATAGGTTTCTTCCCCCACGGCATCACACCGGAGTCTCCTTTTCCGTTTCTTACTTGTTCCCTTCTCTTCCTTCTCTTCCTTTTTGTCTCTTGCTTTTAGTCGGTTCTCTCTATGCTCTTGATACAGTCGTTATACTTTGCCATGATCTCATCCTGCTGCGCCGCATCGATATTTGCACTCATGTACATCGCAAAGACATAGCAGTTACCGGATTCTCTGTCCAGGTAAATGCGTACCGGAAGCTTGATCGGGCCGCCGTCATAGTCACCGGTAATCACAATATCCTCGTAAACATCCTTATCCCCATCAAGATACTTCTCGCACGAGACAAGCTTCGCGTTGGGTCCGAACTCGCCCACCATTGCGGTATTCATCTCGTCAAATGCGCGATCATATCCGTATATTTTCAGCTGGTCTCCGGTCATTACGACATCGCTGTAGATCATCATAAAGTTTGTAGATGCCTGACTGTAATCCACGAAGAAATAATTGTACATGCCCTTTCTCAGATACTGCCATTCCTTCGTAAACGTATAGGTGTAAGGACCCTCCTGGTACCTGGTTCTGTCACCGAGATCCTCAGTTGTCGCATCCGGAGTCGTGTCCGTCGTATCCGGAGTCGTATCCGTCGGAGCCGGTGCATCCGGATCCTTCTCGATAGAGTTGATCGCCGCCCAGTATCTGTCCAGACATCCCTGATGATCACTCGCGTTCATGTCCGCACGCAGATTCAGCATGAAGACGTACGCCATGCCCGTATCCTTATCCAGGATCACGTGGATCGACAGTTCTCTCGGCTGGCCCGAAACCTCACCGGTCATCACAATATCGCTGGTATTCAGATTCGTCGTCGTGTCTCTCGTCTCCGAAACGATCTGCGCGTTCGTAAAGTCGCCGTTGTTCAGGAACTCCGAATCGAAGCCTTCCATAAAGTCATCGAAATTGATGTACGGGAGCTGCGAAACCGTGAGCGACTGCTGGGAGTAAACCACCATCATGTCCTGTCCACCGTCTTTGTCAGGATAGAAATACTGGTAACTCGACACCTTCATGTCCTTCCAGTCCGCGCTCACACAGTAAGTGATATCTTCAAGACGGAACTCCTTGACCGCCACCGGGTTGTAGGATGGATCTGTGCTCACATCCGTCAGCGTATCGGTCGGATCAGTACTCTCATCCGTCGGATCCGTCTTCTTCGTTCTCTTCTTCGTCGTCTCCGTGATCGTCTCTTCCGTCTTCTTTCCCTTCTTCAGGGCAAAGTACGTCACCGGCGTCGCGATCCCTGCCACCAGAATGATGCCCGCGATCACATATGTCAGCGGCTTCTGCCAGATGCTCTTCTTCTTTTTCTCCGTAAGTATCACCGGTGCCGGGCTGACTGCTTTTGCCGCAGCCGGAACTGTTCCCGTGCTGCTGTATGAGGACGGGCTGTACTGTGGCGCAATTCTGTTCGCTGCCGGAGCCGATGCATACGGAGACCGTGCCTGAGGCGCGTCTGGAGCCTGGGCATACGAGGACTGTGCGCGAGGCGCGACAGGTGCAGCCGGTGCAACAGGCGGAGTCGGCGGTGTCGGCGGCACAGGTGCTGCCGGGGCATATGTCGCTGCTGGTGCTGCTGATGCCGAAGGCGCAACAGATGCGCCAACCGCCGCAGTCGCAGCCACTGCCGAAACTGCAGGCTTATTTTTTCCGGTAATCGCCTCCGCAAAGGAAGGCATATCCGGGAAACGTCCCGAAGCCGCGACGGACAGTGCTTTCATAAGCGCATCTTCCGCATAGCCGGGCATGCTGATCCCGAGCTCGGACGGCTTCTGCAGCGTATCCTCATGCATACGCTCGATCGCATCCGGCGGCATCACGCCCGTGATGATCAGATACATCGTCGCCGCGAGCGCATATTCATCGGACCAGGGCCCCTGGTTGCCGTGCTTCCTGTACTGCTCCTCCGGCGCAAAACCATGCTTCAGGATGATCGACTTGCTCTTCGACTGGTCGATCGCCAGACGCGCCGCACCAAAGTCGAGAAGATGCGTCGTCTTATTCTTGGTCACGATGATGTTATCGGGACTGATATCTCTGTGGAGAAGATTGTGCTCGTGCACCAAACCGAGCGACTTAATGATCGGCAGCATCAGGTCGAGCGTCTCTTCAAAAGAGAGCTTGCCGCCCTTGGATGTTGCGTATTTCAGAAGATCGACGCCCTCGATGTACTCCATAACGAAGTACGCCGTGCCGTTCTCTCTAAAGTAGTCATGCACGGTAACGATATTCGGAACGGTGCGCAGCTTAGCCAGGATCCTCGCTTCATCGAGGAACTTATCCGCACCGGTATCAAACTTTTCCTGTTCTTCCTGGGAGCTGACCGTCATCGTATAGTGGTCATCGTCGCGGATCGCGATGCCGGACGGGAGATATTCCTTCACGGCAACACTGGTCTCAAGCGTCATGTCGAGCGCAAGATACGTCACGCCAAATCCACCGACGCCGAGTACACGGCCCGTCAGATAGCGCCCGTTCAGGATCGTACCGATCGGAAGCGCGATTGCCGGATGCTTCGCACTCGCGATATCAAACCCGCACTTCGGGCACGGGCCATTGCCGTCATGCTCGCCAAAACATCCATAACAGATTTTGCTTGTGTCTATACCCATTTCCGGAACTTCTCCATCTACCCCCGAAGCGCCATAACTAACGCTTTCGCAATAAAAGTATTATATCATAAGGCGCGCC
>JAILHZ010000006.1 GCA_024695545.1 Clostridiales bacterium | reverse complement strand
TCCTTATACGTGATCTTGATCTGATGTTCACCTTCCGGGACAGTGATCCGCATGCCGGTACCATCTTCAAGAACATGTATATCCGTCTCTTCTCCATCGACCGTAGCAATCATCTTATCGGAATAGTTGTAGTGAATGTCGACATTTCCACCCTGCCATGCGGCATCTGTTGAGAATCGGATATAGTTCCCGTAGATTTTGCAGAAGAAATCCTGATCATTACCGGACACGACTGCCGGAGCTTCCTTATCGTAGTAAAAGTCCCTGTCCTTTGAACTGTAACGGATCTCACATCCGTTCTCACTCAGCATATTTCTAACCTTCGGCAGGAACGCCTGCTCTTCTCTGTTAAGGTATCGCTCATCCCCGTGATATACCACATACCAGCGGACACCACAGGAACGGAATACATCAATAGAGGATTCTGTCATGTGTTCAATAATACCGCCATAAGAGAACTGCAGCGTCGGATCCCTGCCGGAGACGCCTGTCGGAACGATCGAATCATATCCGAGATAACTGTCCATATCATAGATCGTAGCCAGGTTATATGCCATGGAACTGTTATGATCAAACGGAGTAGAGTCGCCCAGCGTCAGGAATACACTGACATACCGGTCGTTGCCGATTACGTCGACTCCATCTTCTTCGAACGGGATCGCTGCACTGTTATTCAGACCCCGTAATTGCGGCGGGAACAAATAGTAAAGTCCGGCAAAGTTCAGAATATTGACGGAGATGACCGCACAAGCCAGTATTATCTTTCTGGTTTCCGAAGGCTTTTCCTTAATCGTATGTTTCACGAAGACATCAAACAGTACCGCTGCCGCCATGATGATAAAGATCAGCGAGTACTCGACTGCTTTCATCGGCCAGCGGAACTGATTGATTATCGGAATATAGCTGACAAGTTTCAGAAACAGACTCGAACATGCATAAAGCAATGAGAGAACCAGCGGAGGAAGTATCGCCAGAAGGACTTTTTTCGTTCTCTCGTCCTCCTGCTTTTTCGGTTTCCTGAAAAGAATAACACTGCCCGCTGCCAGGGCTGCGGTCAGCACATATCCGAAATGACCGGCATGGAATTCAAATACATCAAAAATGTGAGTTGCCCCACCCTCAGACATAAAGGGAAATAAAATAGCAACCAGAAGACCGCCGAAGAATTCTTTTCCGTCTTCAAGGTCCTTAAAGGAGTAGCTTCCCGCCCGGTTGGCGGATTCGGATATCTCCTTATACATCGGAACAAGGAGCGGCAGGCAGAGAAACAGAACAGCGATACCGCAAAGTGCATATAATTTGAAAATCTTCCCGAATGATTTCTTATTTACGATCATCGAATAGGAGAACGTGAAGATTAAGTCAGCCATGATTGCATAAGTAAAAAACTGCGGCTGTCCGGCGCAATAGAAGAATAACGTCTTCCACACAGTTGCGGCAATAAACGTCTTAAAACACGGTTTCTCAACAAGGTTCAAGCTGGAAAGCAGAAGAAACGGGAGAAACCCGGCTGAGATGATGACAACCAACCACGCTCTTCCCAGATACACTGTAAAACTGTTCAGTCCCCATGCAACAGCTCCCAGATACGAAGCCAGTTTGGAGCATTTGATTTTCCTGAGAAGCAGGAACATACCGATCGCGCCCATTGTCAGATGGAGAATAGAAACAAACTCGATCACTCCATAGCGGTGACCCAGGAGCAGATAACTTAATCCATATGAGATATACGTGAGGATATTGAAGCTGCCGGTCTGTCCGTGAGAAAGAAACGGAATGCCCATGAACTGATGGAAGTTATAAGTCGCAAACTCCCCGTGCAGTGCCGATTTCACCGCATGATCATAAACAGCGATATATGAATCCAGATTATCGTCGCAGGTAAAGTAATAAGGATGAACCAGTTCAAGAACTCCGAGAAAAAGAATCATCGTAGCAATCGTCAAGATCAACCACTTCCATGGACAACTCTTTTTCCCGTCTATCAACACGCTGCCTCCTATATTTGAAATCAAGCTAAGCAATTACTATAATATCATTATAAGGCTAGTATTTCATCTTTGAGGTTTATATGGGTGATCCTGTTTTATATATTGTAATCCCCTGCTATAACGAGGAACAAGTTCTCCCTGTTACTGCTCCCATGTTCAAATCACAGCTTGAATCCATGATCAGCGACAAACTGATCTCAGAAAAAAGCCGGATCATGTTTGTCAATGACGGGAGCAAGGATAATACCTGGAATCTGATTCAGTCCTTCTCGCAGGAAAGCGAGTATTTCTGTGGCGTAAGCCTAAGCAGAAACAGAGGACATCAGAACGCACTTCTGGGTGGTCTTATGACCGCTAAGGATCTTTGCGATATTACGATTTCCATCGACTGTGATGGTCAGGATGATATTTCCGTTATGACCGAAATGGTGAAACAGTATCACGACGGATGCGAAATCGTCTACGGCGTGCGCAGCAAACGGGACACAGATACATTCATGAAGAAATTCACCGCACAGTCATACTACAAACTGCTTAGGGCTATGGGCGTAGAAGTTGTATATAACCATGCCGACTATCGCCTGGTCTCTTCCCGTGTTCTTGACGAATTCAGCAATTATAAAGAGGTCAATCTCTTTCTTCGCGGCATGTTCCCGCTTGTCGGATTCAAGAGCACATCCGTTTACTACGAACGGCACAACAGACTGGCCGGAAAAAGCCACTATCCATTCTCCAAGAGCATGGCGCTGGCATTTGACGGTATAACCAGTCTTTCCACAAAGCCGATCCGGATCATAACCGGATTCGGACTCTTTGTTTCACTCCTCAGTTTCTTCATGATCATTTATATCTTCATCGGTTATTTTCTTGGTAACACCACTCCGGGATGGGCCAGTACTGTTTCCGCGATCGGATTTTTCAGCGGAGTCCAGCTTATCAGTCTGGGAGTGATAGGCGAATATGTCGGAAAGATCTATCTGGAATCCAAAGCCCGTCCGAGATACATCATAAGTGAAAAAACGAACAACATGGGAAAGTCCGACGAAAAAACTGACGAAGCAAACTGACCTGAGAGGAGAGACGTCCTTTGAATATTATTGTAACCGGCGGAGCAGGATTTATTGGATCAAACTTCATCTTCCACATGCTGTCTTCTCATCCTGAGTACAGGATCATTTGTCTGGACAAGCTTACATATGCCGGTAATCTGTCAACGCTGAAAGACATAATGGATAATCCCCGTTTCCGCTTTGTAAAGCTGGATATCTGTGACCGCGAAGGAGTATACAGATTATTCCGGGAAGAAAATCCCGATATCGTGGTTAACTTCGCTGCAGAATCCCATGTGGACAGATCTATCGTAGATCCATCTGTCTTTCTTCAGACGAACGTAGTAGGGACCGGCGTTCTCATGGATGCCTGCAGGGAATTTGGCAATATCAGATATCATCAGGTAAGCACTGACGAGGTATATGGAGATCTGCCGCTGGACCGGCCTGATTTATTCTTTACAGAAGAGACCCCACTTCATACATCTTCTCCGTATTCCGCTTCCAAGGCAGGTGCGGATCTGCTTGTACTTGCCTATCACAGGACTTTCGGTCTGCCTGTGACGATAAGCCGCTGTTCTAACAACTACGGGCCTTATCACTTCCCGGAAAAACTGATTCCGCTGATGATCGCCAACTGTCTGAACAACAAGCCTCTTCCCGTCTACGGAAAAGGACTGAATGTTCGTGACTGGCTCTATGTGGAAGATCATTGCCGTGCCATCGATCTTATCATTCACAAAGGAAAGATCGGCGAAGTGTATAACATCGGCGGCCATAATGAAATGCGTAACATCGATATCGTTAAGATGATCTGCAAAGAACTCGGCCGGCCGGAAAGCCTGATCACCTATGTCGAGGATAGAAAAGGTCACGATATGCGCTATGCGATCGATCCGACCAAAATACATCAGGAACTCGGCTGGCTCCCGGAAACAAAGTTTGCAGATGGAATCAAAAAGACGATCAGCTGGTATCTTGAACATCGCGACTGGTGGGAAGAAATCATCTCTGGAGAATACCGTGATTACTATTCCAGAATGTACGAAAATCGATAAGTTGGAGATGCATAAAATGAAACTGCTGGTCACCGGTGTTGCCGGACAATTAGGTTATGATGTTGTAAACGAAGCACTAAAACGCGGCTTCGAAGTCATCGGGTCAGATATCGCCGACAGACCGGAAAACTCAGCTCCTGCTTCCGGATATATACAGATGGATATCACGGACAAAGACCAGGTCCTGAACATCTTAACTTGCGAACGTCCCGATGTGATCGTTCACTGTGCAGCATGGACTGCTGTGGACGCAGCAGAAGATGAAGAAAACCACGAGAAAGTAGATGCCATCAATCACCTTGGGACAAAGTTCATTGCAGAAGCTGCCAGCTCTATAGATGCAAAAATGCTTTATATCAGTACGGACTATGTTTTTGACGGACAGGGAGACGCTCCCTGGAAGCCGGATGATAAAAACTACGCTCCCCTAAATGTCTATGGAGCCTCCAAACTTGCCGGAGAACTGGCTGTGGCAGAAACGTTAGAAAAGTACTTTATCGTACGTATTGCATGGGTGTTCGGAAAGAACGGCAGAAACTTTATCAAGACAATGCTCAATGTGGGAAAAACACACGATACGGTCCGGGTAGTAAACGACCAGATCGGAACTCCGACATATACCTTTGATCTTGCAAGGCTGCTCGTTGACATGACGGAATCGGAAAAATACGGATACTATCACGCGACCAATGAAGGCGGCTACATCAGCTGGTTTGATTTCACGAAAGAAATCTATAATCAGGCCGGAATATCTACCAAGGTCCTTCCTGTTTCTTCACAGGAATACAGGCTGAGCAAAGCCACAAGGCCGTTTAATTCGCGATTGGACAAGAGCAAGCTTGTAGAGCAGGGTTTTACTCCTCTTCCTGACTGGAAAGACGCACTTCACAGATACCTCATCGAAATCGATGCAATATAGAAATCACCGAAAGGAAGAACAGGGTTATGGGCCAAATCAATGTAGATTACAATGTGGGCGGAATAAAAGGACTGTGTGTAATACAGCCCGCTATCCATGGAGATAGCCGTGGCTACTTCATGGAAACATATAACGAACAGGACATGCGGGAAGCTTATCTGGATTTCCATTTCGTTCAGGACAATCAGTCATGTTCTTCCAAAGGAGTGCTTCGTGGGCTTCATTTTCAGAAGCAGTATCCTCAGACTAAGCTGGTCCGTGTCATTCGCGGTTCAGTTTATGATGTTGCGGTCGATCTCCGCAAGGGATCTCCGACGTACGGCAAGTACTATGGTGTGATTTTGAGTGAAGAAAACAAAAAGCAATTCCTGATTCCGCGCGGTTTCGCTCATGGATTTCTTGTCCTGTCGGGCATCGCGGAGTTCTGCTATAAGTGCGATGATTTCTATCACCCGGATGATGAAGGCGGAATCGCATGGAACGATCCGAAGATCGGGATAGGGTGGCCGGACATTGTTGGAGACTATCCGGGAAATGCTTCTGCATCAGGCTACACCCTTTCTGATGGAACACCATTGACTCTAAGTGAGAAAGATCAGGCATGGGGCGGATTTGATCACTTTTCCAGATTCTGAGGAGGAAAAAAATGAAAGGTATTATTCTTGCCGGAGGAAGCGGAACACGTCTTTTTCCGTTAACCAAAGTTACAAGTAAGCAGTTGCTTCCTATCTATGATAAACCGATGATCTATTATCCGCTCTCGACGCTTATGCTTGCCGGGATACGCGATATCCTGATCATCAGTACACCTAACGATACCCCTCGCTTTGAGGCACTTCTCGGGGATGGCAGCCAGTTCGGCATTACTCTTTCCTACTGTGTTCAGCCGTCTCCGGATGGTCTGGCGCAGGCATTTATCCTTGGAGAACAATTTCTGGACGGCAAGGCCGGCGCAATGATACTTGGTGACAACATCTTCTATGGAAACGGCTTCAGAAGAATTCTCGAATCTGCTGTCACAAACGCGGAAGTAAACGGCAGGGCAACCGTTTTCGGATACTATGTACCGGATCCGGAGCGTTTTGGCGTCGTGGATTTTGACAAATCCGGCAAGGTCATCAGCATTGAAGAAAAACCAAAGGAACCAAAATCAAATTATGCGGTAACGGGACTGTATTTCTATCCTGCCGGAGTTGCAGATCTTGCAAAACAGATTATGCCATCCGCCAGAAATGAACTCGAGATCACTACTCTGAATCAAATGTATCTTCAGAATGATCTCCTGGATGTGCAGTTGCTTGGGCGCGGATTCGCATGGCTGGACACAGGAACCGCAGACAGTCTTCTTGAGGCAGCAAATTTCGTGGAAACGATTCAAAGGCGTCAGGGAATCGTTATCTCTGCACCGGAAGAGATTGCATTCATTCACGGATTCATTGATCAGGCAAAACTTCTGGAAAGTGCTGACTCATTTGGGAACTCCCCATATGGAGAACATCTCCGGGCAGTTGCTGCCGGCAAGATACGTTATTGATCCTGCTCTTGGGGTTCTTCTTTAGGTTTACGGAAAGCCCAGTACTTACTGAGGATAAAGTTCAGCGGAACGTTAATGACCAGATTGATCAGAGGAGCAATGACTTTGTTGATCCCCAGTCGGGCTACCCAGATATAAAGAAGAATATTTGCCAGGATAACTCCTGTGAAGAGATACATCAGATAGGTTTTCAGAAGGCTTTTCAGAACAGCCTTCTTCTCTTTCGGGCCATGGAAAACCAGCTTGTTATTCAGCGCAAATGACCACAATACACTGAGCAGAAAACTCATTACATTCGCAGCATAGTAATCCCAGGAAAGATCGTAAGGATGCAGGACCCAAAGCACCAGAAGATAAATAATATAGCTCAGCAGAGTATTGCTCAGTCCCACAAGACCGAACTTTATAAACTGATACAACGTGTCCCTTTTCCCATCTGATTGACCGGTCTGGAACTTACTGATCACAGCGTCCTTGAAAGATTTCCGTTTACCCTCGTCCATATTCCAAATGATACCACATCCTAACCGAATGAGAAAAACTGATTAAAACAAACCCCGGATCATCATGGTCCGGGGTTTTTGAGTCAGTCACTTTTATCTTGTGTAATCCGATTAGAACTTAACTTTTACTTCGTGAACTGCACCATCGCTGAAGATCGGAACCCGTGCGCCCTCGATCGGAGAACCGTCTACGCTGATGGAAACGCCATCCTTGGTTCTCTTAAAGCCCTGCGGCTTATCTACCGTAATGTGGTAGAGTGCTTTTCCCGAAGAAACCATAATATCTTCAGAGGTATCATCCGGACGCAGGATCGGCTCAACGATCAGTGCATCGCTGGTAAAGTCAACACCGAAGCTGTTAAAGAGGCAAAGCAGGAGCCATGTCGATGTACCGGACAGCGTCGGTCCGATGTTCTCGCCGGTCTCACTGTTATTGTACTGTGTGCAGAGTCTCGGGTTACCGCAGACAGTGAACGGAGACTTGAGTGTTCTGTATGGCAGGATGCAGTCGATGACCCAGAATGCGGTCTTTGCCAGACGCTCTGCCAGCGCCTTGTCGTCAACGCTCTTTGCTGCTTTCAGCATCGCCGCAGCAGCCATCATGTTCGCGTGCTTAAAGACAGCACCGTTCTCACGGTCACCCTGATAGTAGAGGGCAACGTCGATCTTCGGCGCGATCTTCGGATAGTCAACGCCTGTGCAGAGACGGAATCCGAACGGAGTCTTGAGGTTCTTGTCGAGGCTGTCGAGCATCGTGGAGATCTGCTCCTCGGAAGCGCAGTCCGCAAGTACCGCCCAGCTGAAAGAATTCAGGAAGTATGTGCCGACCTTGCCCTCTTCGATCACGAGACCATCGCCCTGTGCACCGAGGTAAGAGAGCTCCGGCTTATCTTTTCTGTTAAAGAGAACACGTGCGAAGTAATCGCCCTTCCATGCATACTCGTTAATGCGGCTCTTAAGGTCTTTGGAAACGCTCTCGAGGTAAGAACCGTATTCTGCATCACCGCAGGTCTTAAACATGCCGATAGCGGCATCTACGGCTACCTTAAGGAGACATCCGTTCATGACGGACTCGGAATACTCGGATTCGTATGCGGCTTCGCCGTACTTCTTACCGCTGGCCTTGAGCTGCTCGTAATAGTTCTCGATCTTTGCCGGGCCGCTTACGCAGTCCGGATCCACACGCAGACAGTCGTTCCAGTCGGCTCTGTCGATGAGCGGGATGCCGTGAGCGCCTACGGAGATCTTGTAAGAGTATGTGAATACAGCCTTGATCGTCTCAAGGATGGATCTCTTCTCTCCTTCTTCACCGGCGATCGGAAGCTCTTCCTTCAGGAAATCATAGTCAGCAGTCAGGCTGATGTAGCGGTCGAGTGCCTGCAGAAGCCACAGTGCATCGTCAGACCACCAGCCCGGTTCCTTGCCCTTCCAGTAGAAGTTATGGTTGGCATAACCGTCTTTATAGATGTTGGAGATCCACTCGCGAAGGAGCTTCTTAACAAACTCGATCTCGCCCATACCTGCGAAGTAGTACATGGAAGCGAAGATGTCCTGGATCTCGCGGAAGCCGATCTCACGGTAACCCTTCTGGGTCCAGTCCAGAGAACGGGAGACAAACGTCTGATAGAATACCTGGAACGGCAGGTTGTTGTTTACATAAGCTTCGAAGTCCTTATCCGCATGCTTGATCTGCATGTAGGAAGCATACTTCTTCGTAAAGAAGATGACCTTCTCGAGACGGGCCGGAAGCGCGCTTGCATCTGCAAAACGCTCGATCAAGGCTTCGAGTTCTTCCTTCATGGTGATGTCTTCTTTGTAGTCCGGATTAACGCAGTCGGAAGAAAGACAAGTGAAGTTATCGACCTGAACCTTCGCGCCGGATGCGATCGTAAACGGAGCAGATACGGCGAAGAAGCCCGGGCCCTTACGGGAATGAGCATTGGAAAGGATCGCTGCATACTGCGGCTTCTCGAGTGTGCCTGCGCCGACGAAATCCGCGTAGCGTGCGCAGAACTGATCCGGGAAGATGGTCTTGCCGTCGGCATGGACCATCAGTGTATTGTAGCGGATATTGCCCTTTGTCCACTTCGGATTCGGGTTAAAGGAGATCGCGCGGATCTCATCGTTATCGCCGTAGAATACTTCGGACTGGGCAACAACAGTACTGAAGATAACGTCTTCACGAAGCGCGTGTACTTCCTGTGTGCCGAACATGCCGGTATATACGATACGGAGATCTCTGGATGCACCGCTGTTTTCGATCTCGATCAACTGTGCCTCTGTCGCCACCGGAAGTCCGTCTTCCTGCGGCAGGATAAAGATCGTACGGCGGACCTTAAGTCCGTCCTTAAGTGTGTACTCGATCACGGTTCTATTCTGTGCGTGACGGCAGACTGCCTTCTCAACGGAATCCTGCTTCGCGGATCCGGAATAGAAGATCACGTTGCCGTTCTCAACAAGATAGAACTGACGGTTCGCCGGGAAGCCGTTCTGCTCAGGCAGATAGTCCCAGCGTGTCGCGAGTACCTGTGTGTCTGCGTGGGAGCGGAAGCAGCCGCCGCCGACACGGTCAATAGCACTCTTCGGAGTACTCTGAAGCGGATGATCAAATCCGATACGGTTACCGATCAGCAGGTTCGTATAATAATGCGGACCCGGTGCCGGAGATGCAAGATCACAGATCAGTTCGCCGCCCTCGTCGAGCTTACCGCCCCATTCGGCCGCATATTCGATGACAGGTGCCGCTTCGGAAAGAAGCTTCTTTCCCTCGTCAGATCCGGAAATCTCTTCAACATTTCCGTCCTTTTCGAGGAACGCGCCATAGTTTCCCTGTGTCTTCTTGATCAGTACGGATTTTTTCGCAGCGGCAAAAGCACTGATGCTTCCGCAGATATCTTCATCTGCCAGAAGTGCGGCGCAAACCGGTGCCGGAAAAGGAAGTCCCGCGACTCCGAAAACCACTCCCCCATTGAGTGTTGAAATATACTGAGCACTGACCGGACCCTGCCCGACCGTCTCTCCGAATCTGTTTCGAAGCACCTGATCTGCAGGTGCGATCACTGATCTTGCTCTTTCACTCTTCATCGTATTGGAACCTCCTGAAAATGAAATAAGACCGGATGATCTTTTAAAAGATGCGTCCGATCCCCTTTCGTCGCCTGATTGTGTAATAGACAGTTCGCCGGTACCTTGCCCGATACCTCCCCGTCCAGATTCACGGAAGCTCCCACCCCAAAAGGTCTTTCGCGAATATGTCCACAATCGAGGCCAACGATCTCTCCGATGCCTGTCATATATTCCGGAAGCCGCACATAAAAGCAAATCTTCCCGTTTTCTGTCTCCTCAAACAGAAGGTCTGATTTACTTCTCCCACATGAGCCCACATGCGGGAAACCGCGGCACCATACATATATGGCTGAGCGGACGGAATCACCTTGCCTGTTGTCCTGTATGACCAGTCACCGCAGACACGATGAGGGATGCCGAGTTCATCGGCTATGTCCTACGATTTCCCACAGCAGCGGAGTTTCCCGTCCCCGCTGCCGCGGAAGAATACGTCTGACTCGAAATTAATCAGTAACTATCAGCCCATTACGACTTCGACGTTATGAACGCCGCCGTCGAATACCGGAAGGATGTTGCCTTCAATTGCGCTTCCGTCAACCGTTACGCTCTTGATGCCCTTGCAGACATGATCCGGATTCTTGATCGTTACTTTGTACTCTGCACCACGATACTTTCTTGTAATCGTGAAGCCATCCCATGCAGACGGGATCGACGGATCGATCTTCAGGCCGTCAAAGTCAGGCTGTACACCGAGAATGTACTGCGAGATTGCGACCATGTTCCAGGCAGCTGTACCAGTGAGCCAGGAGTTCTTGCCCTGACCGAAGTTCTTGCCTGTTCTGCCGATATCGGAACCGGCATCCTTACCGCCGATCATCTGACCGTATACGTAAGGCTCTGTCTTATGGATGTCGGAAGTCTCTTCTGTGAATGCAGGAGCGATCTCCGAATAGTACTTGAATGCCTGATCGCCTTCGCCGGCATAAGCAGCCGCGCAGATGATCCATGCGTTGTTGTGTGTGAAGATACCGGCGTTCTCCTTATATCCGCCCGGATATGTGGAGATCTCACCATACTGGATGTAGTACTTCGTGAATGCAGGATTGTTGAGGACCAGACCGAACTCGGTGTTAAGTCTCTCGTCGATCGCAGCGAGGGTCTTCTTATCAGCGCCCTGCTCCTTGCCGACATCGGACATGATCGCAAAGCCCTGCGGCTCGATGAAGATCTGTCCTTCTTCGCATTCCTTGGAACCCATCTTCTCGCCGTTCGCGTCGTAAGCTCTGAGGAACCAGTCACCGTCCCATGCAGACTCCATGATGTTCTTCTTCATCTTATCGATCTCAGCCTGAGCTGCAGCAGCCTCATCGTCCTTACCGAGGTGCTTGAGGATCGCAACATAGTTCGGACCTGTGTAGGTGAACAGTGTAGCAACCATTACGGACTCGGCGACCTTGGAGTAGCCGCCCTCTGCCTTGAACTTCGGGTTGGTGTATGTCTGGAAGGACTCACCCGGTGTGTCGGAGTAGCAGGAGAGGTTGATGCAGTCGTTCCAGTCTGCACGCATTGCCAGCGGGAGACCGTGAGGACCGAGGTTGTTTACGATGTGGTAGAAGGAAACCTTCAGGTGCTCGAGCATAGTCTGTGCGACACTCATGTCGTTGTCGTAAGGAACCATCTCGTCAAGGATGGACCAGTCACCGGTCTCCTTGATGTAAGCGGAAACGGAAAGGATCAGCCAGAGCGGGTCATCGGAGAAGTCACCGCCGATATCCGCATTACCCTTCTTGGTAAGCGGCTGGTACTGGTGATAGCATCCGCCGTCCGGGAACTGTGTGGAAGCGATGTCGATGATACGCTCCTTCGCACGGTCCGGGATCTGATGAACGAATCCGAGGATATCCTGGTTGGAATCACGGAAGCCCATGCCGCGGCCGATACCGGACTCGAAGTAGGATGCGGAACGGGAAAGGTTAAAGGTAACCATGCACTGATACTGGTTCCAGATATTGACCATACGGTCGACCTTGTCGTCCGGTGTAGTAACGTTGAGGATACCGAGGAGCTTGTCCCAGGAAGCCTTAAGATCTGCAAGACCTGCAGCAACCTTCTCCGGAGTATCAAACTTCTCGATCATAGCCTTGGCTTTTACCTTGTTGATGGTCTTGCCGTCAGCCTCGAACTTCTGATCAACAGGCATCTCGACATAGCCGAGGATGAAGATGAGCGTCTTGCTCTCGCCTGCTGCGAGTGTGATCTCTTTATAGTGGGAAGCGATCGGAGACCAGCCGTCTGCGAAGGAGTCTGTCGCCTTACCTGCGAGAACAGCTTCCGGATTATTGAATCCGTTGTAAAGACCGATGAAAGAGTCACGGTCTGTATCGTATCCGTCGATCGCGTCATTTACGGAATAGAAAGCGTAGTGATTACGTCTGTCTCTGTACTCGGTCTTGTGGTAGATAACGGAACCGTCTACCTCTACACGGCCGGTAGAGAAGTTTCTCTGGAAGTTGGTGCAGTCATCCTGAGCATCCCACAGGCACCACTCGGCAAAGGAAAAGAGCTTGAATGTCTTCGGAGCGCTGCCCTCATTGGTGAGAACGACCTGCTGGACTTCTCCGTCATAACCGTTCGGTACAAAGAAAGTAACCTGAGCCTTCAGGTCGTTCTTCTTACCTGTGATGATCGTATAGCCCATACCATGACGGCACTCATAGGCATCCAGTTCTGTCTTGACCGGAGACCAGCCCGGATTCCAGACTGTGCCGTTGTCGTTGATGTAGAAGTAACGTCCGCCCATATCGATCGGTACGTTGTTGTAACGATATCTGGTAATTCTTCTGAGGCGGGCATCCTTATAGAAGTTATAACCACCTGCTGTATTTGAGATAAGGCCAAAGAAAGCTTCCGATCCAAGATAGTTGATCCACGGATACGGGGTCTTTGGGGTTTCAATAACATATTCACGGGTAGAATCATCGAAATGTCCGAACTTCATATGCCATATGCCTCCTAAAAAAGTAGATTTCAAGTAGCTATATCTTACTATAAAAGACAGCAAATCGGAACGTTTCGAGCATTGAAAAAGCACCGTAATTTCGGGCTAAATCAGCAAAACGCAAATGTTTACGAACTCGAAAACGGTTTCGGGTTTTCGGACTTTTTCGGGATTTTTCAGGTCAGGACAGGCCCAGCAGTTCTTCCATTCCGACAGTAAACTGCTGTTTCACTTCTTCCATCGTCTCGATCTCGCCATTCATGAAGGCATTCAGCAGATGCCAGATCTCTGCTTCCGCACACTTCTCTACCGCCGGATCATCCGGGATCACGATCTGCTCCGCTTCCGGAACAAGGATCGTGTACGGATTCTGCCCCGACAGAAAATCACTGGCGAAATTCGGATCCTGCGCACACTTCTCCATGATAGTACGGCTGTTCACGAAACGGCCCTTAACTGCCATATCGGTCATCACGGACGCATCCATAGTAAGTGTCTTTAAGATCTTTCCTGCAGTCGCCTTCTTGTCGCAGACCGAAGATACCATCAGCCATGTGCCGCCATCGTAAGATGCCTTCGGCGCCGGGACGATCGACCATCCGGTCTCCTCCGGCTCCGTTGTCGTACCTTCTGTTGTTTCTCCGGTCGCCGCGGGTTCTGTCGCCTTCGGGTCTTCTTCCGGCTCCGTATGTCCGGGTACATAGCCGATCACGTTTGCCGCCGTCTCCAGAGAACCGAAGAACATCACACACTGCCCGTCATTGATCGCACGGGTCCACTCTTCGCTTCCCTCGGTAAACTCGAGTGTCAGCGACTGGTCAAAGAGGCTCTTCTGAAGATCGAAATACTTGTCAAAGTCTTCGCTGATCGTGACCTTCCCGTCCACGACCCACGGCACGTTACGTCCGACCCAGAAGAATCTTCCGATCTGCTGACGGTCGGCAAAGAGCTTCAGCATTCCCTCTGAATTCATGCTCACTTCCCGGGCATATTTCAAAAGAGCATCCCAGTCGGAAAGCATCGGGGACACCGTCGCCGGGTCTGCGCTTCCGAGCATATCCTTGGCAAGTTTTCTGTTATAAATGATCGCAGTCGGCGCTAGGTCGACGGCAAGTGCTTTTATAGAATAATCACGGTCTGTCGCTGCCTTATACGTATACTCGAACTGGTCAGAAAGATCCGCGCGGCTTATGCCTACCTGCTCGATTCCGACCGTGTATCCGCTGTCCGTGAAATTCGGGAGATGCTCGGCGTCCATCATGAACAGGTCCGGCTGCTTCTCCTCGGAAGACATCGCCTTCTTCAGTTCCGCAATATAGTTCTCGGGCTCCACATAGACATACTCGAACTCGATATCCTGAAGATACTCCGTAAGCTCCGCCTTGAAGTCCTTGTCATATCCGTAGATCACGATCGGATCTTCAGAATCATCCGTCACCGAAGCAGGGACTGTCGGTCCGACTGTGGGCTCCGTCTCTGTGGACGAATCCGTCGGCACATCCGTCTCCGTTTCAGTCTGCGAAGAAGAAGCCTCCGACGAACTCTCCCCGGAAGAATTCTTCGGGTCTTTATTCGACTTGGGCTTACATGCACACATCGGCAGCGCTAACGATACTGTGAGAATCGTGGCGAGTAGTTTTGCGGGCTTCATGTCTTCCTCCGGACCGGCTAAAAATCATCTAAAAGTAAGTTTACATCAATCTTACCGCACTCGCAACAAAAGTGACCGTTCCCTTAGATACTCGAAAAGCACCTGCAAATGGCGTCTGCTCGTTGACAAGAGTCTGATTTCATACTACAATTTCTCTTGTCTTTGCAAAGACGACCCGGGGCATTAGCGCAGTTGGGAGCGCATCACACTGGCAGTGTGGGGGTCAGGGGTTCAAGTCCCCTATGCTCCACCAGG
>JAILHZ010000001.1 GCA_024695545.1 Clostridiales bacterium | reverse complement strand
AAAGCAGTCGAGCAGGATAATCTGCGTAATAGCTATTCCGAGGTCGAGATCGGTGATCTTGTAAAAGCACACCTGAAGATCAAGGAAGGTTCCCGTGAGCGTATCCAGGTATTTGAAGGCTATGTGATTGCACGTAAGGGCGGCGGTCTCTCTGAGACTATGACTATTCGCCGTCTCTCCTATGGCGTAGGCGTTGAGCGTGTTTTACCCGTTCATTCTCCTAACATTGAAAAGATTGAGATCGTTCGTAAGGGACGTGTAAGAAGAGCTAAGCTTTATTACCTGCGTGGTCGCGTTGGTAAAGCTGCAAGAATTACTGAGAAGCTTTCTTCTAAGAAGTAATTCAGGCTTAAGTACCGAATTAAGAAGGGTGTTTCTTGAAAAAGAGACACCCTTTTGTTATGCCCGAAAAGCACAGGAAAAGTAAAAAGGCTGTCCTTGGGACAGTCTTTTTAACTTGGAGGGGGGATATGAAATTGAAGTTGAGGGCTTATTTGGTGGACGGAATATAGAGCTCGAGATGATCCTTGAAATCGCCCCTGGATGCCCAGAATTCTTTGAAATCATCCGGAGTTACTTCCTTGTAGGCAAATTCATTTATATATTCCTTGAGCGCTTCTACAAAAGCAGTATCACCCATTTTTTTATACATGTGATAGATCATGGCTGCAGCTTTGTAGTAGATCTCTCCGTAGTCTTCCTGCTGTTTGGAAAAGTCGTAGAGTGACTTGCTAAGGTCAACAGAGTGGAATTCACCCTTACTCGTATTCTTTTCATCATATATGGATTCATCGGTAGCATCGAATCTTTCGAAGAGCGGGTAGGTGTATTTGTCGCCTTCGCTGAATCTATTGCAATAGTATCCTTCCATGAATCTGCAGAATCCTTCATCGATCCAGGGATATCTGACTTCATCATTTCCGACGATGCCATAGAACCACTGGTGGGCAATCTCATGGACAGTTGACTTAGTGAGAGATTCTACTTCATAGAGGAAAGACCCCTTTAGCTGTTCATCGGAAAGTGTTTCTCCTGATGATTCAAGATCGGAAATTTTCTCAATATCTCCGGAAGTGCCGTCTTTCTGCTTTTGAAGTTCAATATAGTCCTGAACAGTGATTTTTCCGTTATAAAGATCGAGAAGGGATTCCATATCATCGTGTACCGTCATCATGATCAGACCCGGGTATTCCATGCCGCCGATATTGCCCGGCATATCGATCAGGACCATGTTTAACGTATCATACGGATATTTTCCGAGTATTTCGTTATAGAGGGTTAGAGATTTCTTTGCGACATCCATGACATGACGGCCGGAACCCGGACAGTTCTTCGGATAGAAGACGTTTAATGCGATATCTTCGTGTTCTTCGCAGAGCAGTTCTAAATCAGAAGAGATCACACAGGCGAAGTCGCGCATATTCTCAGCCTGGTACACTCTGTCGATCTTGGTTCCGGATGCGGCGATCTGATATCCTTCCGGTGCACTGATCGAAACGTGATAATCCGCGATCTCTGTATAGAATGCATCACCTATATTGATGTAAGGCTGTACAAGCCATTTTCCGTCCTCATACATAGCCGGCGTGACAAGTGCATTTCCAAGATTATATGTGTTGCCGTTATATCCGAAACGGTCGGCGATCATCGGGATCTTGATCGTATAGGACATATCAATGGTAACGTTTTTTCCTTTTTCAAGCGGTGAGGGGAGGTCAATGCTGTAGACAGTATCTTTTATTTTCTTCATCGTAACTTCCTGACCGTTGATCGTGATCTTCTTCATCTTGATGCCGCCGTCCTGCTTGGCAAATGCATTCGGGATCAGGTTGAAGTATATATCATTCAGAACAGAATCCGTGTTATTCACATAAGTCAGTTTATGCTCAACATCAGCAGTTTTATTCTCGGGATCCATTTTGATCGAGATATCATTCTGATTCTTCGGCCGTTGTGTCAGGTTGACAACTTTCGCTGTTTCTTCTGTTTCATCTTGATTAGTAGTATCAGAAGTTATCTGGCTGTCTTTCTTATCCTGCTTGGATGCAGGAATATTCGCTTCAGTTGTGGTGATCGTCCTTGGTGTCACTTTCTGTGTCTTAGCACCGCAGGCTGTTGCGTAAAGCATAAGAGATGCTAATACCAGAGATGCTACTGTCTTCTTCATTCAATTGCTCCTGTCTTTTTGTTGCTGATACCATTGTAGAATTCTTTTTCCCCGAATCCCCTTTCTATTCTGTCATCTGACAAATCTGTCATTTTTCTGCGTCTTTGTCCCGAAGCCGGATAACTATATGTGGTATAATTTTCATATGGTTTTTAATAATGCGAATAAAAGAGATATATTGATAATGGCGGATTTCCCCAATATCGATAAAATAAAAGATATACAAAAGAAGTATTATGACATTGCGGATAAGATCGATCCGCATATTGCTGTTGCATTTCCATTCGATTCAGAAATATCTGATGAAGAACTATACAATAAATTAGTTGAAGTATTGTCGAAATATAAGCCGTTTAAGATCGTATGTCATGGCGTTTCAACTCCGAAAGGAGAATCAAACTATAGATTTTTAAATGTGATCGAGAATAAAGAGATTATTCAAAGAATCAGTGATGATATCTATAAGGAGATTATTCCGGAACATTTAGAACATAGAGACAGACATAATTATGTTCCGCATATAAGCCTGGCAAACAAACCGTTAGATAAAGAAATTGAATTAGATGATACTTTTGAAATGGTTGTTGATTCATTTTATGTTGAAAGAATTGGCAGGAATGATGAATCAATCAAATTGTTTGAAATTAAACTGAAATATGAGGACTGATCCAAATGAGTGAGAATAAGACGAATATAAACTGGTTTCCGGGTCATATGCGAAAAGCACTGAACGAGGTGTCAGATAAGCTGAAATACGTGGATATCGTATTTGAGACTGTAGATGCCCGTATCCCGATCTCCAGCAGAAATCCCGAACTGGATTCACTTGTATCTAAGAAACCCCGTATCGTTGTTCTCAATAAAGCCGATCTTGCCGATGAGAAGGTAACTTCCGCATGGCTTTCGTACTATAAGGAAAATGGTATCCGTGCTATTGCTATCGATGCATCTCATAAGAAAGGACTCGATAAGCTTCGTGCCATGGCTGTCGAAGCATGTGCGGATGTGCTTGCCAAAGCCGAGAATAAGGGCCGCATCGGCCGCCCTGTCCGAGCCATGGTCGTCGGTGTCCCGAATTCCGGAAAATCCACACTGATCAATGGCCTGTGTAACAGAAAGATCGCCGTTACCGGCGATATGCCCGGTGTTACCCGCGATTTCAAATGGGCCAGATCTGACGGTCAGCTTGAACTGATGGATATGCCGGGTGTGCTCTGGCCAAGACTCGGTACTCCGAGAAACCAGCTCGTCTTAACGCTGACCGGTGCTGTAAAGGTGGAGGTTGTTGATGTTGTGGATGTTGCTTTTTCCGGTATGAAGCTGATCGAGAAGCTGTATCCTAATGAATTCTATGCCAGATATAAGCTTGAACCATATGGCTCTGAGGATTATATCGAGGACGATTACGAGCGGTTTGAGGAGGCGGCAAGAAAGATGGGTTGTATCTTATCCGGCGGCCGCATTAATGATGAACGTTTTGCCAAGCTATTGCTGGATGATTTCCGGAATATCCGTATCGGACGTATCTCTCTTGAAACACCGGATCAGCCGAAGGAGTAAATCTATGACACGTGAAGAGAAACTGATTGAGAAATATGAAGTAATGTCGGCATTTGAAAAAGAATGCTCAGAGCAGGGAAAGCCTCTCTGCTGCGGTATCGATGAGGCGGGAAGAGGACCGCTGGCAGGGCCTGTCGTTGCTGCTGCCTGTATTCTTGATCCGGATAAGCCGATCTACGGTCTGGATGACTCTAAGAAATTGTCCCCGAAGAAAAGAGACCTGCTCTATGATGAGATCGTGGAGAAGGCCAAGTGCTTTTGCATAATCCGTGTCGAACCTAAGGAAATCGATGAGATCAATATCCTTGAGGCTACGAAGAATGCGATGCGTGCCTGTGTTCAGGGACTTGCCATCCGTCCGGATATTCTTCTGATCGATGCGGTGAATCTATCCGGGACCGGCATCGAAGTGAAGCCGATTATTAAAGGCGATGCTAAGTCCAATTCAATCGCGGCGGCCTCAATCCTTGCGAAGGTTTCCCGAGACCGTATTATGGAAGAGTACGATAAAGAATACCCGGGATACGGATTTGCCCAGCATAAAGGATACGGGACGGCGGCGCACTATGCGGCGATCCATGAGCTTGGGATCTCTCCGATTCATAGAATGTCGTTTTTGAAAAAGATGCATTAAATAGATGAAGACTCTTTTACAAAGGAGGTCATTGTGACGAGAAATCATGATGTCGGCAGGAAGTCTGAGGATTTTGTCGCAGGGTTTCTGGAAAGGCGTGGAGCGAAGATCCTTGCCAGAAATTACTCGGTTCACAATGTTGGGGAGATTGATATAATTTGTGCTTATAAAGAGAAGATCCTTGTGATCGAGGTGAAGTCAAGGGATTTCAGGACAAGGTACGGAACGCCGGAAGAAGCAGTGACCAAAAGTAAACAGCAGAAGATCATGAGAACGGCTCTGGAATACTGTAAACAGAATCATATTGCTCTGGAGCGTGTGTCTTACTTCGTGGCAGGAGTGATACATGATGTTTCAGGCAATATTCATGACGTTCAGTTTACACCGTTTTTCTGATCAGGAGACAAAATGAGACGAATTCTGAAACACTTATTGCTTATGATCTTGTGCATTTCTATGCTTGGATCTTTAAGTTGCGCAAAAGCAGAAGAAACATATTCAACTTCAGTCGTTACAGAATTGCCGTCGTTTTCCGATACATCCGAGACACCTCCTACTGAATCAAAAATCAGAAGTAATAAAGTTGATCCCGGAATTCGTGTGGATTTCATCGATGTAGGTCAGGGTGATGCCAGCCTGATCGTT
>JAILHZ010000153.1 GCA_024695545.1 Clostridiales bacterium | reverse complement strand
TGCTATGGTCAATAAGTTCTACGATCTGGCAATGACACAGGAGAAAGTACCGGAGAGTGTTGCGGAACACTATAAGGCACTTGGTCACACGGCATCGGAATGTATCGGGTGCCAAAGCTGCGAGAGCCGCTGTCCCTTCGGTGTGGAGATCTCTTCCCGCATGACGAAGACGGCGGAACTGTTCGGGATCTGACCGGCGATGTCTTTACAGGTACCATGTATTATGAAATCATAAAGCGGAATAGCGATCCTTTTATTCGACGTGCTTCTGGCCGGACTTTGCATATTCCGGGTCGTGAGAGCTGTGCGCACCCGTGACACATGATGTGTTGCAGAGAATAAAGAAAAAGCACGTAATAGTTGGTGGAACTGACACGCAACGTGTGGAATAATGGTCTTACCAGATGGCCGATGGAATAAAACTTGATCAGAGGTAAGACCATGAGTTTAGGAACGAATATCAGTTATCTACGTAAACAGAAGACGATGACGCAGGAGCAGTTTGCTGACCTGATGAAAGTGACGCGTCAGACGGTCTCGCGCTGGGAAACAGACGAGGTCGTACCGGAGCTCGACCGGCTTGTGGAGATCTGCGATATCTTCTCATGCAAGATGGATGAGCTCGTAAGAGAGGATCTGTCCGCGAAGGAGAATATGATCTATTCGGAAGTGACGAGGCGCAAGCTCCCCGCGTTCCGCATGGCAAGATATGTGATGATCTCTCCCAACCCCGAGGAGGATGTTATAACGCATATGCAGAACTGGGGAAAGACGAGCGGCCTTCTGGCGGCCGATCCGAATGCGAAGCTGATCGGATGGGATTTCCCGTTTGTTTCTCAAGAACAGCAGATGCGCTTCAATATGCACGGCTATGTGGCGGCGTATGTGCTTCCGGAAGGCTTTGAAACGAACTGTCCGGGTGTGGAATACGCGACGAATGCAGAAGCGGAGTATGCAGTGATCACGGTCACGGAACCGCACATCCGCCCGTTTGAGAGGATCCCGAATGGCTACAAACGCATCTTGGAATATCTCCAGGTGAATGAGATTAAGGAGAAGATGCCGGAGGGTATCGTCGCATGCTTCGAGTACGAGTATGACAAGGACGGCGTACACTACATGGATATCTTCATGGCGATGGAGGCGTGCTGAGTATGAAGTTGATGAAAGCCGGCACTTCTGATGCCTTGATCCTGGTCGCGATCTCGAAGCATGCTTTTGACAGCGATGTTGAGGTAGGAGCATCCTCCGCAGGAGGACCTCCCGGATACAAGTCCACGCCTTTCCACATGAAGATGGCCCGGCTGGGTAACCTTTACAAACTGGTGGATGACCATGGGCTGATCGTGGGCGGAGCAGTGCTTTTTCTGGAGCAGGATAAACTTAATGTCGGAAGGATATTCGTATCTCCGGAACACTTCCGGAAGGGCTACGGGGTATTCATGATGGAAAGTATCGAATCGATGTTTCCCGATGCAAAAGAACTCGTCCTTGATACTCCGATCTGGAACAGAAGAACGAATGCTTTTTACACAAAACTCGGGTACACGGAAGTTCGCCGGGACAGAGAATTCATTTACTATTCGAAGAAGAGATGAAAAAAGAGAGCCACTTTTCAGCGGCTCTCTTCTTGCTCATTTCACTTGGTCATTCACAACTTACTCCAACTCGATCGTGTCTGTCGGATAGCATAAGAATCTTAACTGTGGGGGCTCTGCAGATCATGCGTATTCATGAAGATGCCTCTTTGCAACAGTTCTATCCGACGTATCGTCTTATAATCATAGGGGGGATCAACGTATGAAAAAAACTGTTATAAGAATACTTGCTTTATGAGAATACAGTCGTGACTATCTTTGATCAGAAGACATTTGATGCACCTGACTATCTATATAACTTTGACAGAAATCCGGACTGGGCAGCATCTTCCTGGAAAGAGGAGGATATCGAGAAAAACATCATTCGTGAGTTCGAAGATGAAAAGAATGTCGATGGCTGGGCGACTACGGTTTCCGGGGAAATGGGGAGAGGAAAGACTCAATGAGTATTACGGGTAAGGACGGTCGAGTTTCAGGAAAGAAAGTGCGGATTTGAATCCATGGCAATGCTTTCCGGGAGTAATCCTGAACAAGTGGAGGAAATTATGAAAAAGAGATATTTATTCAGATTAGCTGCTGTTCTGATGATCGGCGCGGTGCTGTTTTGCCTTATAGGCTGTGGCAACAGAAGCGACAATAATGACCGAAGTATGAAGTCTGATGAATCCCAAAATGAAGCCCAAGACGAATCCGATCACGAACCCCAAACGGGAATCACAAGACTCAATTTTGTGCCTGCAATCGGGC
>JAILHZ010000121.1 GCA_024695545.1 Clostridiales bacterium | reverse complement strand
GCTCTCTGTCATCAATGATTTTCTCGCATCCCTGCCCTCGGAAAAGCGGAAGATCTTCGTCTGCCGCTACTGGTACTCCGACAGCGTCAAGGACATCGCCGGGCGAATGAACATGACGGAGAATAACGTCTCCGTCTCACTCAACCGTATGAGGAATCAGCTTCGTACGAAACTTCTGGAAGGAGGATTGATCTCATGAAGAAAGAAGACCTTTTCGGAATCATCTCAGATATCGACGATAAGTACATCCTGGAAGCACACGAGGAAGATCTGGCGGCTCCTGAATCCGCACCATCCGAAGCCGCATCTGCATCCACGGAAAATGAAGCCCACGTGACCGCAGACACGATATCGAAGCGCCCAGGCCGCATCCGCATCTTACTTCCAATCGCTGCCGGCATCGCGGCGCTCGCACTCGTATTCTTCGGACTCTGGAAAGCCGATGTCTTTGAAAAGAAAGAAGAAGGCATTATAGAACACAAGGATACGGTCATCGTTATAGACGATGAGAGTGCGGTCGTCGTTGTAACCGATGATACCGGTACGAATCTGACCTCTGCCTGCGTAACAGCTGTAGATCCGACCGGTTCTCTGACAACGTCCCCTACGATATTCTCAGGTTGGGCAAAAATGACCGTCCGTGTTTCCTCTGATAACATGATCGAGAAAGACGGGAAGATGGTTCCCTCTGAACTGCTCGTAACCTTTACGAATCTTGTGGATGACCCGTGCTACTATGACTCCTCATTCCTTCTTCAGAAACTGAATGACGAGGGTGAGTGGGAGACCTGCGTGAAAATCACAGATGGCTCGACATCGCGGTCGGAGCGGTGTGTCGCCGGCAAATATACCACTGATTTCCCGCTCAGCATCCTCTTTGAACACTACGAGCTCTGGGATGGTCCTGCCCGACTGCTCGTGGACGCACACTTCTATGAGCCGGACGAGAACGACTGGACTGAAGTAAAAGCACCTCTTTACAGTGAGACTCTCGCGGCAGAGTTCTACTTCTGATAGAATGAAGAAAAATGACGAAAGGGGCGCTACTCATGAATAAGAAAAAGATGCTGATCTTTGTGTTCGCGGCGCTTGTTCTCCTCTTCGCACTTTACGCGGTATATCTCAAATTCTGGAAAAAGCCGTCTTTTTCCACTGTATCACCTTACGTGATCACGGACACAGAAAAGCTGTCACTTGAGTTTTCCGTGGAGTTGATCTCTGACAAAAGAGCCGAGCTCACGATCACAAACAACTACAGCTCCAACACTCTCGAGATTCCGGCACCTTACAGCCTCGAATATCTGGATGACGGTGTCTGGTATGTCGTCCCGTTTTATGAACACGATGGCATTACACAGATCTTCAGCCACGACATCTCCTCGATCAATCCCGGCGGATCGTTCACACAGGTCGTTTTTCTGGACGAGTACGTGAAACATCCTTCCGGACACTATCGCATCACAAAAACGGTCACCATCGTCGGGGAGATCCTAAGTGATCCCGACCAGGGCGACGGAATCAGAACAGATTATCGCATCGCAGCGGAATTCGATCTGTAATAGGAATCCATCGGCGCTTTTCCCTTCTCGAAAAGCACCAGTTTCGTCAGCACAAAGTTCGGACTGATCGCAGAGATCTCGATCGTGTTCTTTCCTTCTTTCAGATCCAGATCGACTTCGGTTATACGAAGGTTATCGAGCACGCCTTTTTTCCAGAGTTCCTGTTCATCGCCGATCGCAAATCCGTCGGGGATCATGTTGACCTTTTTCAGTCTTCCGCCGTTACTTCCTACACCGACGAAAAGCTCCATCAGACGTGTATTCGGATTGCTCGGATTCGTCATCAGACGAAGCGTGTATTTCCCATCCTTCGGAACACTCACCTGATACGTAAGTGTCGGCGCGTCTCCGGCCTTTTTGAATGTCACATCCTGCGGGTAGGCCTTCATTGCGGAAAGCCCTCTGTTGTAGTCCGGGATCACTTCGAATCTGCCGACTTTTCCCGGGACGTTTTCGGTATAGTTTTCTGCGTCGATCGCGATGAATTCCGGCGCGATCTTTTCAAGAGATCTCATCACATCCGCGCTCTTTTTCAGCGGTACTTTTACCTCGATAAAAGCATCTGCTCCGAAGCGCACGATGATCTTTGCTTCCGCATTTTTCTTCGGCATTTTCTTTCTGTCGATCTTCACCTTCAGGATCTTTCTAGAACGCGGTAATACCGTGCCTGATGCAGGTGTGACCGCAAGACAGTTCGAGTCGCACTCGACCGTATAGGAGATCTTCTTATCGCATCCGGTACTGAGTTCGATCTTTCCTTCTGTTGCATGAGAGTCGAGGAAGGATGGAAGGACAAGTGCTTTTCGCGTCCAGGAATAACCTTCCGAGAATTGTTCCGTACCCGGGATCGTCACGATCAGACGGTCCTTGTTTCCGGGCATGAACGTGTGCACGACCGGATACTGGCAGCCTTCTTCGCACCAGTTCTTGAATCCGATATGCTCGGAAAGTCCCATGCCGTACCACATGCCGCCGTGGATCATGTGAAGCTCATCCACCAGAGCCTGATCGAATTCCAGGCACGCGTTGATTCTCTCCGCGAGCGCCATCGCGTACGTGCTTCCGATCTTCGCATACGCGTGATTCAGCGTAGTCATGAGCCACATCTTCTGCACATTGAGATTCGCCATCAGCGGCAGGTAAACAAGTTCATAGAAGCGGTACGCCACGTTCTTCGGATCCACTGCGGGCTTCTTTCCCGCCGTCTCAGATGAGAGTTTCTCATAAAGACGCGCAGTCGCGCTCATCAGCTTCTGAACAGTCTCCAGCGTTTCCTCTGCTTCATCAAATGCATACGCCGAATAAACCTCGTCGTTCATGGCCTCGGTGCGGCGCGCGGAGGTGATCCGCGTGTATCCGGGAAGCAGATTCCTGACCTGTTTTTTCTGTGCCGCAGTAAGCGTCCCGCCGAAGTACTTTTCGACAAAAAGCTTCGTGTATTCATGTGCTGAATTCTTATTCGATGTGCCCCACTTGTCGAAGTCGTAGGCCAGATCGAGGAAGTAGGAAAGCGGATATTCGGTGCTGAAAATATCTCCGACATTTACGATCCAGAGATCTCTGATGCCGCAGTCATACGCGGTCGTCATCTGCTCCCAGACCTTCGGAAGATGGGAAGTATTGAACCACTCATAGGAGATCGGATAACCGTGATAATCGAAGTGGTAGTACATGCCGTAACCGCCCTTGTGGTCGCGCATCTTCTCTGTCGGAACAGTCCTTAAGTTGCCGAAATTATCATCGCAGAGCATGAGTGTCACACCCTCGAGTTCCGGATCGCCTTGAAGTCCCGGTGTCTTCTCATCACCATAGAAATACGGCTCGACTTCTTTATAGAGCGCCAGCATTCTCGGCACCTCATCGAGGTCCTTGTTCACGTGCTTTTTGATCAGGCGGTTCTGCGTCTTTAAGACCTTGCGAAGAAGATCGATATTATCCTTAAGCGTCGCTTCTTTTCCCATGATGGCCGTGTCCGCCTCGCCGCGCATTCCGACGGTGATGACGTTTTCAAACTTACCGCTTCGGATCAGTCCGTCCTCCCAGAACTTCGTGATGCCCTTCTCGTTAGCAAGAAAGTTCCACGCGTCACCGTAGATCGACTTCGGACCGCGCAGGTATCTGTACTCCTCGCCCTGGCGCAGGCACGGCTCATGGTGGGACATACCCATCACGACACCCAGCTCGTCCGCGAGTTCGCAGTTAAGAAGTCCCGGTCCGTCATTCGGGAAGATCGCCGACCACATGGCCGGCCACATATAGTTGCCCTTCAGTCTCAGGAGCAGCTCGAAGATGTGCTCGTAGCACTTCGCATTAAATCCGCCGAAGCGTTTATTGCACCAGTTGCCAAATGCCGGCCATTCATCGTTGATGAAGAATCCGCGGAATCTGACCGACGGTTCCTTCGATGTGAACGCATATTTTTCCGGGATCGTGAACGAAGATTTCTTCTCCGGCTTCACATCCAGCCAGTCAATGAAGGGCGATACCCCAAGCATCTCCGACAGCGCAAAGAGTCCATAGACCGTGCCGCGCTTGTCCGATCCGGCGATCACGAAAGCTGTCAGTTCCTTCTCAGGAAGCACTCCCGCGCTTACCTTCGCGCCCTTTGCTGCGCCTTTTTTCGCTCCCTTTTTCCCTCCGAAGATCACATCCACGGGGAGTTTTCCGATGACTTTATGCTGGTACACCTCTCTCTTCCCGTCCACACCGCAAAGGTTCAGAAGCCCTGCTGTCTCAAGCTTTATAAGAATGCTACACGCTCCGGTTGCTTCGGCTTTGGCGCCCGCCGCCCCAGCCACGCCTACCAGGATCGGGTATTGGATCTTCGAGATCTCAGTATCAGACAGATCGTCGAGGGCCAGTGCCCGCGGAGCGGAACCAAAGACCGCGCCGATGTCCGCTGCGACCTTCCCTGCAATTTTCTTGACTCCGGACAGCGCGCCGTCGTCATAAAGAATGACTGTCTTTCCTTCTTTGATCGTCTTACTTGAGATAACAAAATCCATAACTGATCTCCTTATTCCGGGCCGGCTGCTCCGTGACTATTGTTCCGGTAATTCTATTCAGGACTGCCGCGCCGGGACTATCACCCCGGCCCGACCGCTCAGCGACTGCGTCAGCCCTTTACTCCCATCTCTTTCTCTGCTTCTTATGCATCTTGACTGTCGGTGCAGACACCTTCTCCGGCACCGGATCGAGCTTCTTCATCTCCTGATAGAGCTTGTGGAGCTGGAACTTCTGGCGGCTGGTGCT
This sequence comes from Clostridiales bacterium, assembly GCA_024695545.1. Next base: position 1,960 of record JAILHZ010000121.1, on the reverse strand, counting down.
GTCCTCGTTCTTCAGGATCTCGTCCGTGATCGCGCCTGTCTTCTCGCGATAAGACGCCAGGACCTCTCTGTCATACTTCCGGATCTTGTTTTCTCTCCAGAAGAGATAGGCGCAGATCAGACCAATTCCCAGACCCGGGATCAGGAGCCACAGAAGTCTCTTCGTCCCGTCATTCGCATGGTCTTTCTTCCACTCCTTCTCTTTCTCCTTGCGGACTGATTCCGACTCCTCCGCCTTCTTTTCCTTGGCAGCGCTGTAATTGTAAGTGTATACGTTGTTGGTCGCCATCGTCTTGGCAAACTTCATCTGATCTTTCGCCTTCTTCGAAGCCTCGGTCGGATCCATGCCCTGCTTCTCATACATCTCGATGAGATCCTGCTCGATGAACATAGTGTTGACATCGTAATTATATGAGTAAGAATACGTGCTTCTAGTATATGCCGTCGCCTTCGTCTTCTTCGTGGAAGTGGTATCCTTCGTATACGGATTACGCATCGCGGCAAAGATGACGATGACGATCAGGCAGTAAAAAACATAACCTGTGATCAGCAGAAACGCCACGCTCTTCGGATGCACCAGAACCTTTTCTTCCGGATCGTCCACGTCGCTGACCTGGAAGTACAGTTCCCTCTTTTTGTCCGACATCCTCTGAAGATCGGAGAACCCTCTCTTCTGGTCGAGGCGCAGATTTCTGTTCTTCACGAGTCCCTCTTCGTATGTGTCTGTCGCATCAAAGAGTTCCTTCATCTTGGAGAAATAGTCTCTGTGCTCCGGCAGGCAGTTATCGATCGCATACTGGATGCGCTCATCCACGAGTGGAGTATTCATCTTCTTAAGGGACTCCGCACGGGCGAATTCATAAGTGCTTTTCGCGTGGGCGGCAACGAGGATCATGCCACGGAGCGCTTCGAAATTGGAGGGCTCTTTGGCGAGCATGAATTCATAAGCCTCCTGCGCGGACTTCATCTCACCGGCACGCATCGCGCGGGCCGCTCTGTCGAGTACATCGTCCTCACGGAAGTATTCATAATCGAAGGTCACGCCGCAGAAAGGACACTCGTACATCCGGCGTACTTCGTTCACGATCAGCTGTCCGCCACATGTCGGACAGGTGTGCTTTTTCAGGTTAGAAATCATCTCAGCCATTTTCCTTGTCTCCTTATGTTAATATACTAATTTCAGGCCCGATTTTCAACAAGGACCGCCCATCTGAAATACCCTTTCTTATTTGCATTTTCTCCTGCAAAAAGTCACTTGCCGGACGCCTCCGCGCGGTGATTTTTCCGCGTGATATAATGATGTTTGAAAAGCACTTGTGCCCGGGCCGTTTTTTGCTTCGGCGCGGGGACCTGATTTGCCTCTTCATTTGCTGCGTGAATCGTCACTTGAACTGCCAGGAGATCTTATGCCGGACATCATCATCTGCGAAGACAATAAAGAGATCGGAGAACTGCTCTCCGCCTTTCTAAAAAAAGAGAATTACACCGTCGCCATCGCGCCGACCGGTGAACGTGCGCTCGAGCTTTTCGACAAGTACGGCGCGAAGCTCATGGTCCTCGACATCATGCTCCCGGGCATTGACGGATTTGCCGTCTGCAGCAAGATCCGCGAAACATCGAACACTCACATCATCATCGCGAGCGCGAAGAGCGACAAGGACAGCAAGCTCGAGGGTCTCGCGCTCGGCGCGGATGACTACATCGAAAAGCCCTATGACATCGACATTCTCCTTGCAAAGATCAAGGGTGTCTTTAAGAGGAAATACGCCGTCGAGGAGATCATCGACGGAGACCTCCGGCTCAATACCGTGCAGCACACGCTGACGGTCGGCGGAAAGCCCGTCGTCGTAACCGAGAAGGAGTTTGCCCTTCTGCAGCTTCTGATCGAGAATAAGAACACCACCCTCCGGAAGGAGTATATCTTCAACAACATCTGGGGATCCGACAGTGACTCTGAGATC
>JAILHZ010000134.1 GCA_024695545.1 Clostridiales bacterium | reverse complement strand
TAACGATGTAGCCATGGGTGCGACGCGCGCCAACAGCGCCATCATCCACGCAGGCTACGATCCTAAGCCCGGCACGCTCATGGCCAAGCTCAATGTCGAGGGTAACCGTCTCTGCGAAGATCTCTGCGAGAAACTGAGTGTACCTTTCCGCCGCTGCGGTTCACTGGTCCTGGCTTTTTCCGATGCGGAAAAAGCACTCCTGTCCGACCTTCTGGATCGCGGAATTAAGAACGGCGTTCCCGATATCCGTATCCTGGATCAGGATGAACTCCGTGCGATGGAACCCGGAGTATCCGAAGATGCAGTCGCTGCGCTCTATGCACCATCTGCCGGCATCGTGAACCCATGGGAACTGTGTCTGGCCCAGGCGGAAGTTTTTGTTCGAAACGGCGGAGATGTCTTTCTTAATGCTGAAGTCACCGCGATCCGCGAGAACACAGATTCATCTTCAGCATCCCGCTATACGGTCGAGTCCACACTGGACACCTTTGAAGCAGACACCATCATCTTAGCCTGCGGTATCCAGGCCGATACCGTACACGGACTAGTGGCTGTTCCCGATTTCAAGATCGTACCTACACGAGGCGAATATTTCCTTCTCGATAAGTCCGAAGGAACCCGTGTCAGCCATGTCGTCTTCCAGTGTCCGAACGAAAAAGGAAAGGGTGTTCTCGTCGCACCGACGGTCCACGGGAACCTGATCTGCGGACCGACATCCGAAGTTCTGGAAAACGATATCGAAGATACCGCCACGACTTCTTCCAAACTCGCTGAGATCAAGGAGAAAGCCACACATTCTGTAAGCAATATCTCCTGGCGTGATAACGTCAGAAACTTCTCCGGCATCCGTGCCAATTCTACTTCTGATGACTTCATTATCCGTGAGATCCCCGGGAAAAAGAGCATCTTCGAAGCCGCAGGGATCAAATCTCCGGGACTTGCGAGCAGTCCGGCCATCGGTCCTTATGTCGTAGGACTGATGAAAGAAAGCGGTGTGGAGCTGATCGGGAAGGAAAATACTGAAGGTCCTAACGGAAAACGGCAACAGGGATATGACCTGAGCAGGACCAAAGTTCATTTCCGTGATCTGGAAAACGAAGAACGTGCCGCTCTTGTGAAAAAAGATCCTTCCTACGGGCGCATCGTATGCCGCTGCGAGGGAGTCACGGAGGGCGAGATCAGAGACGCGCTTGAAAGCCCCATCCCACCCTATACACTTGATGCCGTCAAGCGTCGTGCCGGTACCGGCATGGGCAGATGTCAGGGTGGGTTCTGTGGTCCGAGAGTCGTTGAGATGCTTCTTTCTTACCATAAGGAAGCATTCTCCCGCCTGGCCGGCATAGAAGGAATTGACGAGGGAGATGCACATACCCTGCTCAATCAGGATTCGCCGCAATCAAATCTCTTTGTTCCGCGTGATTCCGAAAAGGAGGTGGATGTATGAAAAATTACGATATCGTAGTTATCGGCGGTGGTCCTGCGGGCCTTGCCGCTGCCAGGAGCGCCGCGGAGAACGGCTGTACATCCATCCTTCTCATCGAGCGCGATACCAAGCTCGGCGGCATCCTTAACCAGTGCATCCATAACGGATTCGGTCTTTCGCATTTCGGTGAGGAGCTCACCGGTCCGGAGTACGCCTACCGCGCCTACGAAGAACTGAAATCCGTTAACAACGGCGATCACCCTGCCATAGAGATCCTTCTGGATACTTTCGTCATGGAGATCACACCGAGCAAGAAGATCTATGCCATGAATAAGACAGACGGCTATTTCGAGATCAACGCGAAGGCCATTATCCTCGCGATGGGCTGCCGTGAAAAAGCCCGCGGCGCACTGGCGATCCCGGGTACCCGTCCGGCCGGTGTCATGACCGCAGGTCTTGCCCAGCACTACGTCAATATCGACGGCTATATGGTCGGCCGTAAGGTCGTTGTTCTCGGATCCGGAGATATCGGACTCATCATGGCACGGCGCATGATCCTTGAGGGCGCTGAGGTCCTCGCCTGTATCGAGATCGCGCCCCAGCCGGGAGGACTTGCCAGAAATATCACACAGTGTCTCCGCGACTATGGCATTCCGCTATATCTTAGGAAGACCGTTACCGCCATCCACGGCAAGAACCGTCTCACGGGAATCACCGTTTCCGAGGTGGACGATAAGTACACTCCCATCCCGGGCACCGAAGAAGAGATCGAGTGCGATACTCTCCTTCTCTCCTGCGGTCTGATCCCCGAGAATGAGCTGTCCAGGAAGGCCGGGATCTCCATTAACCCGAAGACCGGCGGTCCCTTCTCTTCCGACTGTCACGAGACATCTGTCCCGGGCATCTTCGCCTGCGGTAATGTCCTTCATGTCCATGATCTTGCTGACAACGTTACAAAAGAAGCGATCGAAGCAGGAAAAGCAGCTGCACTTTATGTTGCCGGCGCCAAGTCCACTTCGGAGCAGGCCATATCCTCCCCGAAGGTTTTCCCTGGTAAGACCGTAAAGCCGATCGATCCTTCTATGGCAAAAGCACTCGCACAGAGCGGTACTTCTTCCTCTCAACCGGAAGGATCCTCCGGCGATAAAGGCATTACACGCATGACCTGCATTATCTGCCCGAGAGGCTGTGAGCTGACCGTCACGCTGGGTGATGATCCGAAAGTCTCAGGCAATTCCTGTCCCCGCGGAGAGTCTTATGCGATCGCAGAGATCACAAAGCCGATGCGCACGCTGACCACCACGATCCGCGTCCTTAAGGAAGACGGCACTCTCACCCGTGTCAGCGTCAAGTCGAAGGGCGAGATCCCGAAGGATCAGATCTTCGAACTGGCCGAAAAGATCCACCATACCGTCATCGATGCCCCGGTATCCGTCGGCGATGAGATCCTTCCCGGAGTTGTTGCCACCAGTGGTTCATAAGCCGTGGTATACTAGGTAGTGGCAAACAAGGAAAAAGGGTATGGGTATTGGATAATGGGTAAAAAGGAAAAAGAAACACCACTTAAGCTGAAAGAGAATTCATTTCTTGCCAGGCCGCTGTTTCAGACCTGCGCGGTCTCTGCGCTGATCACTTTCCTGATCGTGCTTTTCACGTATATCGTATTAGGCTTTGCTCCGTTTTCGGACAAAGCACTGATCTATAAAGACGGCCAGCAGCAGCTGACTGACCTTCTCTGCTGGTATAAGGATGTCCTCACGGGGAAATCCTCCATCAGTTATACTTTTACCAAATACTTAGGCGGAAGCAACTTCGCAGTCTTTTCCTACTATCTTGCATCGCCTCTTAACCTGCTGATGGTCTTCATCCCGAAGTCGCAGGCTCCGATGTTCATGAATATCCTGTTCCTGCTCAAGGCGTCCCTCGCCGCACTTTTTGCCGCCTATTACCTGAACAAGCGTTTCCATCCGGATGATAAGACAAAGTACGGATTCACCATCCTGCTCGCCGTTTCCTATGCGTTCAGCCAGTATCTTATCTCGCAGAGCAATCAGATCATGTGGCTTGACGGCGCGTACATGCTGCCGCTGATCCTTTGCGGTGTGGAGAAGCTGATCCATAAGAAAAAGAGCGGACTTTTCATCGTTTCCATGGGACTTACGCTCTGCTTCAACTGGTATACCGGAATCATCGACCTGCTCTTTGCAGGACTATGGTTCCTCTTTGAATCGGCACGTATCGCGGTTACCGGCGAAAAGCTTTCCGATGAGGATTCTGCGCCCCGCTCCGGATGGAAGGACTTCTTTTTCTCCGTCCTCCGTTTCGGCATCGCATGCGCCGGCGCACTTCTGATTGCTGCCGTCATTCTTCTTCCGACGCTCTCGATGCTCTCCGGAAGATCTTACGGCAAGTCCGGGATCAGCATGCTCACGGACTTTTCCATGATCGGCTTTGTACCGAATGTCATCAGCAACTATGCATTCGGATTTGCCAGCGTTAAGGGCGGCGTCAATCTCTTTTCCGGAAGTCTCGTTCTTCTCGGCGTTATCCTTCTTTTCACTTCTACGGCAAAAGCACTCAAAGAAAAACTTCTCTATGGTGCTTTCCTTCTGATCGTGATCCTGTCCTTCTATTTCCAGCCGCTGGTCGCACTGTTCTCCATGCTGCGTGACGTAGAAGCTCTGTGGTACAGATATTCCTATGTCGGATCTTTCGCGCTTATCTATCTGGCTTCCATGTATTTCCTCGGCTCTGACAAGAAGAAAATGAAGCTGTGGCTCCCGATCCTTATTTCTGCGGTATTCTCCGTGATCGTCTTCCTGATGACAGATCCGGCTACCCGTTCGACGACAGAGATCATCTTCACCGCACATTTCAGAAATATCACGGGACTTCAGGGCGAGGATTTCCTGATCCCGCTTCTGGCAAAGATCTTCTTCCCGGTCATCACTTCGCTCCTTCTGATCCTTCTGGTATGGTTCAGGCGCACGAAGTCTTCCTCTTACTGTATCGGTGCGATGCTTCTGGCGTGTGTCGTTTTTTCTGAACTGATGCTTTCCCAGATGGTTCTTTCCGAGACGTACGCGACATCGGATGCACCTTACATCGCCGATTACACCTATAACGAACTCGACCTTCTCGATACGATCGACGATCCTTCGTTCTATCGTGTCGTACAGACCACGTATCACAGTTCCCACCATGATCTCGCCGCGTCATACAGTGAGCCCATGGCATATCGATTCCGTTCGGTAAGTTCCTTCGTATCCGCTCCCGACGAGAATACTGTATCCTTCCTGAACAAGGCAGGATATCCCGGATACTATGATACGATCCCGGTCACGGTCTCTGAGAATCTCGCACTCGACAGCCTTCTTTCGGTCAAGTATGTGATGCTTCCTTCCGGCGATGAGAACAACGCAGGTCTTCAGAAGATCGCCTCGATCGACGGATTTAAGGATCTGTATCTGAACCCGTACGCACTCCCTGCTGTCTTTACTTTCAAGCAGGTGAAAACATTTGAGAGCACCCACGATAACTCCCCTGCCCTCTATCTTAACGACCTGTACCGTTATCTTTCGAATATCGAGAAAGATATCTTCGTTCCATCAGAATATATGTGTACCCGCATCGATAACCTTTCCGGCTCCGATGCGCGTTTCCCGGCCGGTATCATCTACCACTACGAGATCAATGCCGCATCGGATACATGCATTCCTTACGTCAACCTCATCACCAACACCGAGGCCGGCGCAGATCTGTACATGAACGGCGAGTACCATACCGTCTATTCGACGGAGATGGCACCTACATTCCTCCGTACACATGCCATCAACGGAAAATCCACGCTGGATCTTGTATTCACAGGACCTGACGCAGAAACTTCCGAAGTTACGGAGGCCCAGATCTATGACCTCGATCTTACCTCTCTCGAGGAAGCCGTAACCGCTATCCGTAACAACAGTGCGGAGATCACATACTCCATCGACGATACCTATTCTCTCTTCGATGGCTCCTGCGATTTCGCTCTGATCACTGAAGAAGACGGAACCAGGCTGTTCATCTCGATCCCGTATGCTGACGGCTGGAAGATCAGCGGTGATTCCCAGGAGTATATCGTCGATCCGGTCGATGGCGTATTTACTACGTTCCTTCTTAGCAAATCAACATCCAACATCAAGATGACCTACACCGTTCCGAGGCTTCCTGAAGGCATTCTTCTTTCGGCATGTGGTGTCGTGCTCCTGATCGTGGTCATCTTCTTGGAAAGCGATAAGAGAAAAAAGAAGGTCCCGGTAGCCGGACCTTCTGATGATGCTTCAAATGATGTTCCCGATGAACCGGGATCTGATCAGAACTGAAATTCCCAGTAGAATTCATCTCTCTTACAGAATCCGTAGTTGTAGTCCCGCGTGCCCGGATACTCTTCTCCGCCGTCATTCTGTGAGACAAATTCACCGATGGCCTGCATCTTCTTTTCTACTTCTTCGTCGGTAAGTACGATCTTCGTCACCTTATTCCAGTCGAGGTTCGTTTCCATTGTCGGGAACGGCGTGCTGAACTCCGTGATGACCGCAGCTCCGTCCGCGTTATAGGAAAGATGCTCCGGCCAGGTCGTCTCCTCGCCGTGGATCACGCTTTCGCAGAGGACAGGATGGTAGTCATTTTCTTTCGAGAGTTTCTCCACGGATTCTTTCACGAACAGCCAGGCACTCTTGTGGTCTTCATGCCACTCAAATTCCGACGTTGTATAGATTCGGTCAGGACGACACGCAAGAAGATATTCCGAAAGATCCTCCGCAAG
>JAILHZ010000081.1 GCA_024695545.1 Clostridiales bacterium | reverse complement strand
TGAAAGATCCTTCTTCACCGAAGTACTTGTCGAATTTCGCGAGTTTGCCGGCGATTTTTTCCTCCAGACGCTTGCCGATCTTGATTCCGTTTCCCTGTGTCGTGATCTTCATATAATCACATCCTTCCGATTGTTCGATTTCGTAGACCCTTGTTCTGTCTACAAGTCCATTATAACGAACTAATCTTCACAAAATGGTAACATACGTGTCGGAAAGATTTCGGAAAATATGCTAGAATAATAATGTTGGGGCTCGGAAGAAAATCACATCTTCCGAGCCCTCTTTTTCGTCTCAATAATATCACACTTTTTCTGCGTGAAAAGCACCCGTGCTTGCATCATTATCCTTTTTCTGTTTGATATGATGACGCTCAATCCGCAGCCGGGTCGATTCCCGCATCGGCCGGATCGACCACGTTGGCATCCGCGAGATCCGAAAGATCCTCTGCCGCGCGCGAGCCTGCGTCAATGATATCTTCCCCGCTGGCCACAACTTCGGTAACAGGAACAGCTGCCGCAGCATCCGCACTTCCACCTGCAAGGTCAACAGTCTGCGCGGCATTGCTGTAGATCGAGTCGGAAGCGGCTTCTTTCACAACATCCGCATTGACAGTCGGCGGCACGGTATGTCCCAGCGACAGCGGATCCGGAAGTGTCGGGCCGCCCTGTGCGGAAGAATCCGGAGCCGAAACTGCAGAATCCGTCTGCGGAATCGAATCGATCGGAGGCACGGTCTGTGCCGGATTCTGATTCTCATTACCATACGGAATACGCGTGACCTTCGGAATATTGATCACAAAATTATCAGGATCGACCGCCGTCACCACATTGATATCATTCGTGTCGGGGAACTTCGAACCGCACGCACAGCAGAACGCATGCTCGAGAAGGTTCGGCTTCTTGCAGTTCTTGCACTCCTTATATCCTTTATCGTAAAGGATCCTCAGGCGGCAGTTCTCGATCGCGTAATAACCCGTCGCGATCTTCTCGCAGCGCACCTCGAGGTCACGGGAAACGTCGACACTCGGGTCGCGGTACTGACGGAAATACAGTTTTCCGAGCTCATCGTAAAGGAAATTGATCTCCTGGTCTCTTTCCGCAATCGTTTGCTGGTACATTGAAACCGGATTGTTATTCTGATTCTTCTTCTGATCAAATAAAGCCATACCTGCATCCTCCCGAATCCTCAAACGCCTGCGCGATAATCCATCGCGGGATGCATCTATTATATAACCGCGGCGGTGCTTTTCTCAAGCATCCGGAACGCATTCTTCGGCAAAAGCACTTGTCCCGGCGACGGTCACTCCTCGCTGTCCGTCGGCTCAGCGCACTTGCCGTCCGTCGCTTCCGGTTCCGCCGGCTTTTCTTTCATCACACCGACGACGCGCTTGATCGGGATGCCCTGCTCCGCGTACTTCGTCTCAAACTCTGTCCTAAGATTCTCCGCGTCCCATTCACTGTGGTGAAGATCGCGCGTCACGCAGGTCGTCTCCCAGCCCGCGGCCTCCATCTCCTCGAGCGTAAAGTCGAAGAGCGGATCGTTATCGGTCTTAAACTCGATCACGCCGCCCGGCACCATCACCCGGCGGTACATGTCGAGGAACGCGCGGTAGGTAAGGCGGCGCTTCGGCTTATTCTGGCGCGTCCACGGGTCGCAGAAATTAATGAAGATCCGGTCGACCTCGCCCTCGGCGAAAAACTCGAGAAGTCCCTGTGCGTCACCACGGATAAAGAAAAGATTCTTCAGGCCCTCGCGCTGTGCTTTTTCCATCGCGAGAAGGCAACACGACGGCTCACGCTCGATCGCGACATAGCACACATCCGGATATTTCCTGGCCATCTGCTCGGAAAACGAACCTTTGCCGCAGCCGATCTCGACGAACATCCGGCAGTCAGAAGGCATGCCGCACGCTTCTCTCCACTTTCCGCGGTTGTCCTTGGGCTCCTCGAAAAAGTGTTCCGCGCACGCCTCGGTCCGTGAAACGAGATTCTTCTTTTTACGCATTCTGGCCATTTCAATTCTCCTTTTTCCCCGCTATTGTACTCGAAAAGCACTTCTTTGTGAACACTTTCTCTATTTTGCACATCGCGCGCACGATTTGCAAAATCAGCAAAACTACATATACTGTTTATAGTAATATCGCGGTCCGATAAAGGCGCTTCGGGTCCGCACTTACTAATCAAGAGAAACCGGGTGTGCGATACATGAAGCCGACAAGTGCGACAGTTGCTTTTCAACAGAACGACGAACGTCTGGAGCTGGACCTTCTTTCTAAAGAAGGCAATCCGCACCTGCGCGCAGATACGAAGATCGGCGACGACCGTCTGACCATCGTCCTGACGCCCGAGAAGTCCACGGAGATCCTCGAGCTGAAGGTCGTTTACCCTTACACTTTCGAGCCGAAGGACCACATCTTCATGAACGGATACCAGTCCTGGACCGTCTGCAAAGAGTACGGCATCGACACGAGAAACGAGATGGCCGAGCAGATGGCGAAGTTTCTCCGTCACAAGAAGAAGGACAACACGGGCGACCGTGAGTTCACGAAGTACCCGAAGGAGAACCGCTGGCTCCACGGCGTCAGCTACGGCTACATCCGCAACAAGGCCGACTTCCGCTTCTTCGGCTCGCTCAACGAGCAGCAGGGCTTCACTTTTTTCGACATCGACACGAAGGCCGGCACGCTTACCGTGCGAAAAGAACTCTCGACGCGTCTTTTTGACGCCAAGTTTACGGCACTCGATATTATCTTCCTGATCGGCAGCGAGGCAGAAGTCTTCGACGGCTACTTCAAGGCGCTCGATATCACCTCGACGGACGCGCCGCCGATGACCGGTTACACCACCTGGTACCGCCATCAGCAGGACATCTCCGAGAAGAAGCTTCTCGCTGATCTTCAGGACGTCAGCGACAACGCATCGCGTTTCCCGTGCGACATCTTCTGCATCGACGAAGGCTACGAAAACGCACTCGGTGACTGGCTTACTCCGAAGAAGGCATCTTTCCCGCACGGCATCTATCCGATCACGAAGAAGATCCAGAGCGCGGGACTCAAGGCCGGAATCTGGATCGCGCCTTTTATCTGTGAAAAGCACTCGCGCATCTATAAGAAGCACAACGACTGGCTGCTCCGGGACAAGGACGGTAACTACGTAAAGGCCTGCACTTCCTGGAACACCTGCTACTGCCTCGATACCTCGAATCCGATGTTCAGACGTCACCTGAAAAACGTACTTCTGACCATGCGCGATGACTGGGGCGTCTCGGTTTTCAAATTCGACTTCCTTTATGCGGCCTGCATGATCCCGTCGACCACACAGACACGCGCGGAGAAAATGTATGACTGCATTCATTTCCTGAAAGACTGCGTCGGCGACTCCGTCACGATCGCATGCGGCGTTCCGCTGATGGCCGCGGCCGGCGTCATGGATTACTGCCAGGTCAGCTGCGACCTGTCTCCGGACTGGTTCCCGACCCTCGCGCAGTCCGGCCGCGAGCAGAACTCGACCTACCGCGCGCTCATGGACATGATCAACCACAGACAGCTCGCCGGAAGAGCATTCTCGATCTTTACGAATGTCCTCCCGATCAGCAACCCGCTGTTCTTCTTCTCGAAGGACAAGCGCTTCCTGCTCGGCCGTACCATGGGCATGTCCCGCGGCATGATCCTTACCTCGGACGACTTCAGCGCCTACGAAGCCGAGGACACCGTCGCGTGGAACACCATCCACCAGCTGCGCCAGGCGGAGATCAAGGACATCTACACCAAGGACCACCACCTCATCGTAGAATACGAGCTTTTCAAGCAGCCGCAGAAGTTAAAGATCTCCCTTCTCGAGTGACAGATTCCGACTTGAAATAACCAGCGCAAGATGCGCAAAATAGGCGCGGACAACAGTGCTTTTCCCCCTAAATAGAATTTCCCGTTTCTATTGCATTTTTAAAAACTTAGTGTAACAATGATTGTAGTATGTTTTATAAACATCCTGGGTTTTAGATATATGAAATAGGAGGAATGTATTATGTCTTTTTTCTGTCCGAAATGCGGCACACAGCTTCCTGACGGTGCAAATGTCTGCTCCAACTGCGGCACACCGATCGGTGCAGCTCCTGTAGCTCCGCAGCAGGCTCCGGCGGCTCCTCAGCAGGCTCCGCAGGCTTATGATCCGAACGCTCAGTATGCACAGCAGCCCTATCCGCAGCAGGGTTACCCGCAGCAGGGTTATCCGCAGGCTCCGTATGGTGCAGTTCCGGTAGCTCCGAAGCAGCCGGCAAACTTCGACCTCAACGTCGGTGGTTTCTGTGGTGACTTCTTCAAGAGCCCGGTAGATGCAGTTACTTCCAGAGGTACTCAGAAGTACTGGCTCATGGCTCTCATCTTTGCAGGTTCTTATGCGATCCTCGAGTTCATCCTCGCACTGATCGACCATAAGTCCAAGGCTGCTAAGTGGGGCTTCTACACACTGCTTACAGACATTTTCGCTATCGCTGCATTTGTTGTCATCATCATGCTCATGACAGCTGCATTCAAGATCAAGAAGATGGACTTCCTGTCCTCACTCTCGTTGATCGGTCTGCCGTTTGCTCTGATGTTTGCTTGCCGTCTCGTTGAGTTCCTCAACACAAAGATCTACACAAACATCGACAAGAAGGGGGATTTCTTCTCGATCTCCTCGATCATCGCGGCTATCGGCATTTACTTCATTGTAATCATGCTCTATGATTTCGCACTGAACGCGAATCCGGGCGCAGTTTCTAAGGGAAAAGCAGTACTCTTCGCTATCGTTTGCGTAGCTCTGTATCTCCTTCTCTTCAAGTTCTTCGACTGGATGTTCTACAAGATCTTCGACATGAAGAATGCTTGGAGTGCTTCTGACTTCGACAGCATGTCAGACCTCTACGCTTACTTCGGATAATCACCGAACACAAGTGAAAATATCGGCCCCGGACAGAAAATCCTGTTCGGGGTTTTTCTTTACTCCAAAATAAGGTATAGTGGATTTATCAGTACTTTTCGAAAACACTTACAGGAGGAACGAATCATGTCTACTTTCTGTCCGAAATGCGGGATGCCGGTTCCTGACGGGATCTATATCTGCTCCCAGTGCGGCACGTCTTTAGGCGATGTCACCCAGGCCGTATCTCCCTTGATGATGAATCAGAATGCCCAGGCGCAGGCTCCGAAGCCCCAGCCTCAGGCACCGCAGCCACAGCCACAGCCTCAGCCGCAGCCTCAGCCGCAGGTTCAGGCTCCTTATCCGCAGCAGCCGTATCCGCAGGCAGGCTATCCTCAGCCGGGATACCCGCAAACGGGTTATCCACAGCAGGGATATCCGCAGCAGCCCTATCCGCAGGCAGGCTACCCGGGATATGGTTATCCGGGCTATCCGGGCACAGCTTTTCCGGCAGCGCCTTCCAAGAACAAACCGGACACGAACTTCGGCAAGTTCTTTTCCGAGTTCTTCAAGAGCCCGACAGACGCGATCAACTCCCGTGTCACACCAAATTTCTGGCTGCTCGGTCTGATTTCTCTCGGCGCATACATTCTCATGAGTTTCCTGATCGAGCTCATCGAATACGACTCCGACATGAAGTATTACCTCGGCAACAAGTATTCTGCCGGATCCGTATCGTTCTGCAACCTTTTGACCACCACCTGCTCGATGGCGGTTCTCGTACTGCTGATCATGCTGTTCTCAGCCGCATTTAAGATCAGAAGCCTCGACTTCCTGTCGTCGCTGTCCCTGACGGGTATGGTAATGATATTCGCCTTCCCGTGCACCCTGGTCGGCTACCTCAACACGAAGATCATGAAGGCACTCGACGAGCACGGCAAGTTCATCAGCGCGTCCAACGCGATCATCACGCTCATTATCGTATTTGCCGCCATCGCGCTATTCGCCTATGCTGAGCGGAACAGAAAGCCACAGGAAAAGAAATCGAAGACGGTCTGGTTCACCATGTGCACCCTCGGCTGCTTTCTCGTATCCGAGCAGTTTATTACCTGGGTATTCAA
>JAILHZ010000186.1 GCA_024695545.1 Clostridiales bacterium | reverse complement strand
GGCAACTCTCTGGATGGAAGTATACGGAGCCTACTCACTCTTCCTCTTCGGTTTTTCTGAATAATACCACTTGAAATAAAGGTACGTCAAGGGGTATCAGAGCATATCCGCAATATCGAAGATCAATCTCTCTGTCTTCTCCCAGCCGAGGCACGGGTCGGTGATGGACTTACCATACACACCGCCGCCGACCTTCTGGCAGCCGTCTTCGATATAGCTTTCGACCATGAAGCCCTTCACGAGGTTTCTCACCTCCGGAGAAAGACGCATGGAATTCAGGACTTCCTTGATGATACGCGGCTGTGCGAACGGATTCTTGTTGGAGTTCGCATGGTTCGTGTCGATGATCGCCGCCGGATTCGGGAGGTTTCTCTCCTCATACTGCTCACTCAGACGGATCAGATCCTCGAAGTGATAGTTCGGCTGCGCTTCACCGTGCTTATTCGTATATCCTCTCAGGATCGCATGCGCATGCGGATTTCCCTTGGACTCGATCTCCCATCCTCTATAGATAAATGTATGAGGATGCGAAGCGGCCAGAATGGCGTTGAGCATAACCGCGTAGTCGCCGGATGTCGGGTTCTTCATGCCAACCGGGGACGCGATTGCGCTGGCGGTCAGTCTGTGCTGCTGGTCTTCGACAGATCTTGCGCCAACCGCAACATAAGCCAGAATGTCATCCAGGTACGCGTAGTTCTCCGGATAGAGCATCTCATCGGCACAGGCAAAGCCGGTCTCCGCAATCGCTCTCATGTGCAGATGGCGTGTCGCCAGGATACCCTTAAAGAGGTCCGATCTTTCATTCGGGTTCGGCTGATGGAGCATGCCCTTATAGCCTTCTCCCGTCGTTCTCGGCTTATTTGTGTAGATACGCGGAACGATAATGATCTTGTCCTGTACCTTCTCCTGCAGCGGACGAAGGCGGGAGATATAGTCGATAACGGAATCTTCGTTATCGGCAGAACATGGACCGATAATGAGGATGAGCTTATCGGAAAAGCCCTCGATCACGCGCTCTACTTCCCTCTTGGTATTCGATACTGCCTGATCCATCTCGGCGGTTACCGGGTAGATCTCCTTGACTTCCTCCGGAAGTGCCAGTTTCTTTACATATTCCGCATTCATTTCTCTGTTATCCCTTCTTTGGCAAAAGCACTTGTCCTTTTATTTTCCGATGCGCACATCCGGCTTATAGGTGCCGATGACCTTGATTTTCTCGCAGGCCGTCTTGAGCTGCTCCAGCATCCGCCAGCCTTCTTCGGAATCAAGGACGCCCTCGATCTCGGTATAGAAATAGTACTGCCAGTTGACGTCCTTGACCGGACGGCTTCTGATAACGCGCATGTTGTAGTTATGTTTTCCGATGATGGAGATTGCACGGGCGAGTGCCCCCGCGAAGTCCCTGATCGTAAAGATCATGATGGTATTCTTCGGGTCCTGTCTTACAGCCTGCACTTCTTCCTGTACTGCTCCGTCACGTCTTCTGAAGACAGCGAAACGGGTCACATTCTGGGAACTTTCGTTAATATCATGCTCGATCAACTGAAGTCCGTAGAGTTTCGCGGTCTCAGAACTTGCTATCGCACCGACAGTTATATCAGAACGGTCGGCGACCTCTTTGGCCGCGCGGGCCGTATTCTCATAAGGGATGGACTCATATCCGTGATGAGCGATAAACTCACCGCACTGCTCGAGTGCCTGCGGATGGGAGATGACTGTCTTAATTGATTCGATGGAGCTGCCGGAAACACCGAGCAGACACTGGGAGATCGATAGTTCATAGACACCGATCACCTCGAGAGGTCCGCTGAACATCAGATCGCTGACCTGACCGACTTCACCGGCATAACTGTTCTCGATCGGAAGCACAGCCGCATCGGCAAGTGCTTTTGCCACGGAATCATAGGCTTCCTTAAACGTACGGCAGGATACCTTCTCAGCAGACGGGAAGATCCCTCCTACCGCCATCGCAGCAAAAGATCCTTCTATTCCACTATATGCGATCCTCATTGGTCCCTCCTGCACTCAAAACCGCTGATCCCAAGTGTCACAGTATCACACGGCAGTCTGATTGAGGTTCATTTTCTCACAGGCATGAAGATAAAAAAAGTGATATTACGAAAAAAGGCGGTTTTCGTTTAGAAAACCGCCAGTTCTTTTCACTTTGCAATAATCGGATCACCTGTACGGGAGTGCAACTGTGTTATACCGCATGAGTTCCTTTCCGCTGAGATCAGTAACTGTGACCTGATCACAGAGCCCCCTGCTGTTTCCCGGCTGCATATCCTTAAAAACGATCTTTCCGGCATGAATCATCTCCATTGAAATAGAACCCGTACCTTCCCCTGCATCGAGCTGACAGATATCTTTTCCGGTTTCCACATCCATGATCTGAACTTCAGTATAGTAGGCGTCCGGTCTCGTACCATGGCACAGATAGAGCTTGTAGTCAGAATAGTCTCTTATGATCTCCGTACTATCCTTACCTTCCGCAATGGTCGAAAAATCGGAAGCATCCCACAGCATCCATTTCAAAGGATTACCATATGAGGATTGAATCAGGATCCGGTCTCCCAGGTTGTAACAACTGAATTCTCCATGAAGCTCCTCGATCACACCCGTTTCGAGATTCAGGATCTTCGTGTTCATGGAATCACTTGCGCAGAGGACCGGCGGGTTTTTCTCAAATCGGATATTTTCTAATGCGGCCCCCATCACATCATAAAGCGTATAATACGTTCCTGCATTCTCAACATCGATCTTCTTTACGAATTTTCCGTTATAATCATAAAGATTCATCGCTACGTCATTCTGAACAACAATGTAATCCCCGGCGATGTTCACTTCCCAAATACCGCCATCCCGATCCTCGAACGTTGTCAGGATCTTACCATCCTGGTCGACAATATCAAAGATCGAAAGCTCCATATCTTTTTCCGCCCTTCTTAACAGGAAAGTCCCGTTATCCAGGGAAGAAATATCAGAATAAAGATTATCGGACAGAGATTTTCCATCGGCAGAACTAATACGGTTTAAAGATGTATTATCATCATCCGCCATTCCAAAATAGAAGTTTCCGTAATTCCGACCTACATGAACAGGGCGGTCTCCCTGTCGGATATCTTTACCGGTCGTTCCGTCAAAAACCCAGAGTTGATCATCAAAATCATCTAAGCAGATCACATACCGCTCTTCTGCCACACTGTCAAAGCAGTACAGTTTTGATGTATCCATCTTGAGAAGCTTGCCGGATCCGGCCTTCGCGGTCGCGAAATCGTACTTATAAATCTTGATTCCGTTACTCTCGATCGTATAGAGATACAGATCTTTCCCGTCCATATACTTCCCGTCATACGTCAGACCCGTGTAGGATGTTCCGTCTTTGGAAATGATGCCGATCTTATAATCCAGATCCTCTCTCTTCGTATTCACGACATCCTGACCAACCACAAGACTTCCATCATCGAGATAATACACCCAGTCGAATACCGGATCGCAGATGATGCGGCCGTTCTGATCAACAAGTCCATAGAGAGTCTGACCGTAAACCCAGTAAGTCTCATTATCCAAGCCCATGAACGGGATAACAGCACCGTATTCAGCAGATGGTGTAAAATCCGTGATGCGTTCCTCAGAAAGACGCGAGATCACTTCTTCTTTCTTTTCAGGCTTTTGAAAAGCACTCCAGTTCGCAGCCACCGGAACATCAAGTTTTCCCGGGGGAGTTGTATTCGGAGCAATATAGCCTGCCATCTCGACAAGTTTTCTTCCATCCTCACTTAAGAGCCAGTTATAAAGCTTGAATGCGGGGCCATTTGGATCCGCATGCTTAAACGTTGCCACATCAAGGGAAAAGGTAACCGGATAACTGCCATCCCCGATTGTTTCCGGTGAGGGGGCAACATCGTCGATTTTCAGAATCTTCACTTCATTTTCCCAGTGCGAACCAAGAAGCGAAGAATACTCGATGTAGCCGATCGCATCCGAAGTATTAGTGAATGTGACCGAATCTGACCATACTGCGTAATCATCACCTTCAACATTCCTTCGAGGAGTTTCCGCCGTTATCTCACCGCCCAGAACCAGCGATGTCAGCGCTATGGTCGATGTATCGTGAGATGATTCCGCATAAGGAACGATCGCCTGATCCTGTCCGCCAACATCTTTCCAGTTCTTGATCTCACCTTTGTAGATTTTCCGGATATCTTCCATCGAGAGAGAGTCGACCGGGTTATCTTTATTCACGATGAAGACCAGTGCATCCTTGGCCACCGGTTCGTGAAGTTTGTCCTGGAGATCCTGACTGAGGCTGGGAAATAACGCCACGCCTTCAGCAGTGTCACTCCAGATAAAATCGTAATAGTTCTCAGCAAAATACTCCCGGACTTCTGCCACCGACTTATTCAGAAGCACAGAGGCTGCCGCAAATGCCAGGTTTCTTGCAGAATAGCAGAAGTCTATCCCCGGCATATCCTTCTCGGAAAACGCATATTCAGAAGGTTCCGAGGATGTCTCCGAAGAAGGAGGAGTACTCTCCGTCACACTCTCTGTCTCAGACGTCTCTGTCTGTGACGACACTTTCCCCTTAGAGTCCTTTTTCTTACATCCTGCCGATGCAAGGAGCATCGCCGAAATCAAAAGCACGGATATAATTCTCTTTTTCATAACTTTCTCCCAACAACCTTGTTTCCCATTATAAAATCAATCTTCCGGAATAAAAACCGGGTTATAAAGGAATGTCACCTTCCCATCTTTATCTATCATATTCGTACTCGTCAGGTGATAATCCGTGAGCGAACCGGTGGTATATACCAGACACTTATCGTAAATGTATTCCAGATACAGACAATCTCCTCTGGGATTCGGAAGATCCTCATACATGGTTTTCCCGCTTTCAACGTCCACGATAGAAAGAGTCTTCGAACGATAATCCTCTTGTATCTCAAGATAATACTTGTGGCCTTTAAGATCTTCAAAAGCTTCCGCCGTGCCCTTTCCTTCGCAAACAATCTGGAAATCCGATGAACTCAGGAGTTTCCATGTAGGAATTCCATCCGGATCATAAGATGAGGAAAGAAGTATATACCCGTTAAACACGGTTGCACTATACTCCCCGTCGATTTCCGTCCTCTTTCCTGTATTCATATCGATCAGACTCGTCTTCCCCGAGTTACCTGTGCGGTACATGATGAGGTTCGATTTGCTTTCCGAAGCAAAATGCTCCGAATAGTAAATCTCTTCGACACCTGCCCCGTAGAAATCAAAGGCAAAATCATCCTTCACCGAGTTGATCAGTTTCATATCCATATCGTAGAGCTCGATGCAGTCATTCTTCTTTGCAATAAAGAATCCATAATGCTCGTAAAATTCATTGATATCGGAATTCGTGTTTTCAACAGAAGCCAGCACTTTTCCGTCCGCATCGGTAAGATCCCATCCTTTTCGATCGATCCTGGAAAGAAGCATCCGGTCATTTCCTAAATATCTGGCTTCACAATACTGGCCGTCCAGCACTTTGTTTCCATTCACATCAAAGAAGAATTTGACTCCTTCCGGTTCCAGATCCGTGTATCCGCTGAAAAGGTTTCCGTACACTTCTCTTACATGGTATCCGGTCGGGAAGGTCATTCTCTTTCCCGTCTGACCGTCGATCACGTACTCGGCGGACATTCCCTCATCCCCGTCGAAAACAACATAACGGTCCTTAATAATTTTCGAAACAAACAGCGACGAGAAATAATCTATTTTGGAATGATCGACTTTATAGAGCTTCGGAGATCCGAGAGTTCCTGTGGAAAGGTCATACGGATAAACATTGATACCATCCTTCACATTCTCCACCAGCAGGATCCCATCGTCTCCTTCCCGGCAGACATTATCAAACTTCATACCGGTAAACTTCGAGCCATCCGCACTGATCACACCGTATCTCAGTGTGGACTTATAACGCTCCTTCACGGTTTCATCATACTGTGTGACCAGATACGCTTTAGAATCGAACGGCTGGTACGAATCAAATACAGCATCACAGACGATCCTTCCATGGATATCGAAAAAGCCGTACATAGAAAAGTGTGAGTCTTCATATTCTCCCGTCTTTACCACTCCGGCAAACGGAAACACGCGACCGTAATCAGAAGACGGGATAAAATCCGTGATCTCCTCATCTTTAATTCTGGTAAAAACAGGATCCCCTGCTGAAGCCGGCTGGTATGCAGACCAGTCGAGCTGCACTTCTGTACTGTTTCGATCTTTCGGATCAGAAGATGCGGGCACATATCCTTCCATTTCCGCGAGTTTCTGGCCTTCCTCCGAAAGGATCCAGTTAAAGAGGATACGGGCGGGAGCATTTGTTCCCGTCGATTCCGGAATAACAACATAATATGCTGTACGGAAAGCGTACTCACCTTTTCCGATCGTTTCCGTGTCAGGCATGACATCATTGACCTTAAGGATCTTAAGGCCATCCGCCATTTTCATATTCTTCGCATAATAGTAAGGAGTATATCCGATTGCTCCGGCAGAGTTGTCATAAGATTTGACCACATTGATCAGGCCGCCCATATCTTCCGGCATCAGTTCTTGCGGCGCATCCATCATCTGAAGATCTCCCATAACAAGATTCTCCATCATGACCTGGGAGCCGGCCGTCTTATTTCTCTGTACCGCGACGATCTCTTTATCTTCTCCGCCTACTTCTTTCCAGTTCTTGATCTCACCTGTATAGATCTTCTGGATCTGCTCTGTAGTCAGTGACTCAACGGGATTGGATGTATTAACTACGAATACCAGGGCTTCTGCAGAGAAAGGTTCCATCTCATACTGGAAATTACGGCTCTTCATCTCATCAAAAACTGACTCCGCAGGTTCGGCAACGATCAGAATATCCGCTTCCCGATCCATCAGATAACCGAAAGAAGCGGAGGTCTTATGGAACTGAAGCATCTGATCAGCTTCCGACCTGGAAACACCCAGCAGTACCGATGTAATCGCCGTGGCCATCGGCTTTGTCGAAGTCGATCCGTCGATCACCGGATATCTTACATTCTTAAAACTGTATACTGCAGGTTCCGGGTCCGTAGAAGAAGTCTCGACAGGGGTCGGTTCCGTGGTTGTTTCAACTACGGAAGACTCCGTTGTTTCAGTAGTAGTTTCCGTGGAACTTTCTTCAATGTTTTTCTTCTTACAGCCTGCTGACAGAACCATCGCAGAGATCAAAACGATGGACATGATCCTTCTTTTCATAGACACACCCTCCCTATACCTTGTCATAAAATTAGACAATCTACATCAATGTTTTTATTTCGCTTTTACGAAGATTTTTTCACCCGATCGTCAGGCCAAAGAAATGGCATCCGGGGCATCGTTTGATCAATTCATAATTGAGTTCTTCCCGGTCGGCCTTCGGAATCGCGACCCACCTCAGCTTCTTCTTTCCGTTCTTAAAGAAGATATCCATCCGGTATTCATTCTCCATCATCTCACGCATATAAGCATTCTTCGCTCTCGCGCGGATCGCTGATTCCGTCATCACTACTTTGGTAAACGTGATCTGTTCAATCTCCTTCAACGGGACAACAAACTGTTCCGGACTGATCAGATAATCCTTTGTCAGAATAATGATCGAGCTCACTCCATCCTCATCGAGATAGAACGCTTTCGTATCATCTGCGAGAAGCTGTGCGCGAAGTTGCTCCTTGCCATAAGTTCTGATCGTTTTGTTATAGTTTTCCCTGCCGCGAACGCTAACTAAGTAAAACGGGACGAAAACAAGCCCGTCAAGAAAAACGAGGATGAGGAACGCATAAAAAGCTTCTTTGTAATTCGGAGTCACGAATATGTTAACGATTATGCCCGCGATACAGATAATCGTACCGATGATACAGACCACAAACATGAGTCCCCAGAGGGACATTATCTCTTTCCAATCCTCTTTAACCGAAGTCCTTTTCAGCACGGCATCAACTTTATGTTCCGGAACCGGACCTACCATATAAAACAACCCCTTGCCTTGTAATTTACCTTCCCCATAACCAGTATATCAGAAATATCAAATTATCAAGCGGCAAAAAAAGCAGAGAAATCATGACGATTTCTCTGCTTTACAGTGTTTGTTTAGAAAGTGTGCTTACTCTTCGTAAAGAGCGGTGGAAAGATATCTGTCACCGGAGTCAGGAAGAAGAACGACGATGTTCTTTCCTGCATTTTCCGGACGCTTTGCAAGCTCGAGTGCTGCGAAAGCTGCTGAACCGGAAGAGATACCTACAAGTACGCCTTCCTGTCTGCCGATCTTTCTTCCGATATCAAATGCATCTTCATTGGATACCGGGAATACTTCGTCATAGATGCTCGTGTCAAGTGTCTCCGGAACAAATCCTGCGCCGATGCCCTGGATCTTATGGGAACCGGAACGGCCCTCAGAAAGAACAGGAGAATCCTTCGGCTCAACAGCAACAATCTTTACACCCGGGTTCTTTTCCTTGAGGAAAGCACCTGTACCTGTGATCGTTCCGCCTGTACCAACGCCTGCTACGAAGATATCTACTTTTCCGTCAAGGTCTTCCCAGATCTCCGGACCTGTTGTCGCCTTATGGATGGCCGGGTTAGCCGGGTTGGTGAACTGTGACGGGATCAGGCTGTCCGCGATCTCCTGGTGAAGTTCTTCTGCTTTAGCGATCGCGCCCTTCATGCCTTTACTGCCTTCACTGAGCACCAGCTCGGCCCCGTACGCCTTCATCAGTTTTCTTCTTTCAACTGACATGGTGTCCGGCATAACAATGATGGATCTGTATCCGCGTGCAGTAGCAACTGCTGCCAGGCCGATACCGGTGTTACCGGATGTCGGTTCGATGATCGTTGTGGTCGGTTTCAGGATACCCTTTTCCTCTGCGTCATCAAGCATCGCCTTTGCGATACGGTCCTTCACGGATCCGCCCGGATTGAAGTATTCAAGTTTTGCAAAAACCTTTGCCACTGCGCCGGTGGACTTTTCCAAGTGTGTCAGTTCGAGGATCGGTGTCTTTCCGATCAGCTGATCTGCAGATGTATAAATGTTTGCCATAATTATGATCCTTCCTTCGTTTATTCTTGCCCGGAGCATATACTCCGGGACTTTCATCTCACTTATTTATATTTAATATTCTACTCTTATACTTTGGCAAAAGCACTCTCAAGATCCGCGATGATATCGTCGATGTGCTCTGTACCGATGGACAGACGGATCGTGGTCGGCTTGATGCCTGCATTCAGGAGTTCTTCTTCAGACAGCTGGGAGTGTGTCGTGGAAGCCGGGTGGATAACCAGAGACTTGACGTCAGCAACGTTAGCCAGGAGCGAGAACAGTTCGAGATCCTCAGTGAACTTTCTTGCCTGAT
>JAILHZ010000184.1 GCA_024695545.1 Clostridiales bacterium | reverse complement strand
TGTCCGTGTGGCGCAGACTATCCATGTCGAAGATGAGATCGAAAGATATAAGGGCAAGGTATTCCTCATCCACGGCGATGCCGATGAGACCGTTCCTTTTGAATATGCGGAAAAAGCACTCGCCCTCTACGAGGATGCGGAACTTGTTCCGATCCACGGTGACGACCACTGCTTCACGAAGCATCTTGATGAGATGACCGAAGCCTTGACGAACTTTTTTAAAAGAGAGGTAACCTGATGCTTTTTGACGATCTGGAACTCGGGATGGAGAGGGTACTTGCGCCCGTCACCATCGAGAAAGAGAAGATGGTGGCTTTTGCCAAAGAATATGATGATATCCCGCTTCACACCGATGAGGAATATGCGAAGACAACACCGTTCGGCACGATCATTGCGCCGGGTGTCATGTCCTTTATGTCCGTCTGGGCAAAGTATCTGGAAGTGGACTATTTCGGCGATGATCTGATTGCCGGAAAATCCACGAAAATGGAATGGTTCAAGCCTGTGTTTGCCGGAGACGTTCTGACGGGAACGGCCCGCATCACGAACCTCGTGAAAAGAAGTCCGAGAAACGGCCTTGCGGAAGTTACGATCGATATCCGGAACCAGAAAGGTGAACTGGTATTAAGCGATATCACGGAAGCCGTCGTCAAGTGCCGGCGGGAATCTTAACATAATCAATCCGAAATACTGTTCATGTGTGCATAGCGCCCGCCTTGAGCCATCAGCTCTTCGTGGGTGCCGTTTTCAACGATCTTTCCATTCTCGATCACGAGGATCTGATCGGCTTTCCTTATAGTCGAAAGACGGTGTGCGATCGCGATGATCGTTCTTGATCCTGCGATGTCGGAGATCGCTTCCTGGATCTGCTTTTCCGTCTCGACATCGACCGATGCCGTGGCCTCGTCGAGGATGACGATCGGGGATTTTCTAAGGATCGCTCTAGAGATGGCGACTCGCTGTTTCTGACCGCCGGAAAGACGAAGTCCGCGCTCGCCGACGAGCGTGTCATACTGCTCCTTCATCTCCATAATATCGTTATGGATATTCGCGGCTTTCGCCGCTTCTTTTATGTCATTCAGATCTGCATCAGGGACTGCGTATCCGATGTTCTCCGCGATGGTTCCGTTAAAGAGGAAAGTATCCTGAAGAACCGGAGATACATTCTGCCGGAGGCTCTCGATGGTAACGTCATTTACGTTATGCCCATCGATCAGGATCTTTCCGGAGGTCGGTTCATAGAACCTTGAAATAAGACGTGTCAGTGTGGTCTTTCCAACACCGGTCGGTCCGACGATCGCGAGCATCTTTCCCGCTTCACAGCGGAAGGATACATCGTCGAGGATGACTCCTCCTGATTCATAGGAGAAGCTTACGTGATCGAAGACGATCTCTCCCTTAACATCCGTTAGATCTTCGGCATCTTTCCTGTCCTTGATCTCGCAGGGTGCATCGAGGACCGCCATGACACGTTCTGCGCCGGCAAGCGACTGCTGCATGCTCTCCAGAAGATTGGCCAGACCTGTGATCGGTGCATAGAACAGACTCAGGTAGAGAAGGAAGGCAACGATATCTGCGACCTGAAGTCCTTCGGTCCAGGCGAGATATCCGCCGAAAGCAACGATCAGGATCGTGCCGAGAGACGAGATGAACTCGACCGTCGGATGAAAGATCGCGCTGATTTTCAGTGCTTTTAGCATGGCATGAATATGCTCGAAATTCTTCTCGTCGACCCGCTCGGTCTCATACTCTTCTCTTCCGAAAGACTGGATCTCCTGGATACCGGAAAGGTTGTCCTGAAGCTTGCCGTTCAGCTCACCCATTTTCTTCTGGGAGACCTTAAAGAAGGGACGGACTTTCCTGGTGAAGATGATGCCCGAGATGAAGATCAGAGGAAGCGGTGCACAGGTGATCAGTGCCAGCTTCCAGTTGATCAGAAGAAGCACGATCAGTACACCGAGAAATGTCACGATATTCGTGATCGTCTCGGGGATCATGTGCGCGTAGAGAAGCTCGAAATCGCGTGTGTCATTGACGATACGGCTCATGAGATCACCGGTCTGCTTATCGTGGAAGTAACCGATGTGCATGTGCTCGAGTTTGTCATAAGTGCGTGTGCGGAGATCACCGACCAGATACCAGGCGGCTTTATGCGCCAGATAATTACTTAAGAAACGGCAGAGGATGCGCAGGAGATACAGCACCACAAGGATAATGGTCAGGAGCCGGATCTTATCCATACCGGAGTCATCGATCCCGGCACTTACGATACCGGTCATCTCGGACAGTACTTTTGGCGCGGCCAGATTGATCAGCGTCAGAAGAAAAGTAGATAGAATTGCGGTGATATATAATTTCTTGTACCGTATGGCTTCACGGCTCAGTCTCCATAGCATCTTCATAGAAGTTTATTCCTCACTTCGTTTTCGGGCGGTTCTTCGAAAGCATTCCCGATGGTTTTCGGATCTCCTGGTATCAGCATAATTCATGGAGAATAAAAACTATAGAATTATTTTGCCTGCTTTTGACAACATAGTGCTATTTTCTGATATGGAAGAGGTACATTTTCTGACATCCGGGTTGATATAATCAGAGTATACGGACGAGTTTTCCGGCGAAGAAAAAGAAGAATGATCATATGTGATTTTGAGGTGGAGACACATGAAAAAGCAGGTATTTAACCCCTATCTTCCCAGCTACGAATATATCCCGGACGGAGAGCCGAGAGTCTTTGACGGACGGCTCTATATCTACGGCAGTCACGACCGATTCAACGGTGAAGTATACTGCGCAAATGACTACGTCTGCTGGTCATGTCCGGAAACAGATCTTTCCGACTGGAGATACGAAGGCGTGATCTATAAGAAGACACAGGATCCGAGAAATGCGGATGGTTCGCATGCGCTCTGGGCACCGGACGTCTGCCGCGGAAACGACGGGAAATACTATCTCTACTACTGCCTCGATTTTCTGAAAGAGATCGGTGTTGCGGTCGCGGATAATCCGGTCGGTCCGTATGAGTTTCTGGACTTCGTCCGTTATCCGAACGGAGATATCCTGGGCTCCCGTCCTGACGAGATCCGTCAGTTCGATCCGGGCATCTTCATCGATGACGATAAGCGTATCTATCTCTTCTCCGGAAACAGCCCGCGCTACAAGCAGACACCGGTCGATAAGGACAGCCTGAAGATGGAACTCGAGCAGGACATGATCACCGTCAAAGACGGACCCTATCATAACCTGCCGATCATTAACGACGCCGACGGTACGGAGTACGAGGCGCATCCTTTCTTCGAGGCAAGTTCGGTCCGTAAGATCAACGGCAAGTATTACTTCATATATTCGTCCTGCTGGATGCATGAGCTCTGCTGGGCAGTCGCGGATACACCGCTCGGTGACTATCACTTCGGTGGGGTTCTGGTATCGAATGCGGACATCGGAGTAAACGGAAACACCGAGGCGAGAAACTATCGCGGAAACACGCACGGAAGTGTGGCCTTTGTGAACGGGAAATGGTATGTGTTCTATCACCGCCAGACCAACCGTCATTTCTTCTCCCGCCAGGCCTGCGCCGAGGAGATCTATTTCGACGGCGAAGCCTTCCATCAGGCGGAGATCACTTCCTGCGGTCTTAATGGAGGACCACTGAAGGATGAGGGAAGTTACGAAGCAAGAATTGCCTGCCATCTTTTCAGCAAGAACGGTACGACCGAGAGCCTTGCCGAGCAACAGGATGAGAATCACCCGGCCTTTACCCAGGAGGGTGAAGACAGAGAAGATAACCCGAACCAGTACATCAATAACATGGTGGATGGAGCGACAGCCGGATACCGCTACTTCGACTTTAAGACGGCGAAGAAGATCTCCGTGGAAGTAAGAGGCACCGCTGATGGTGAGTTCGTCGTAAGAGACGGTCTCGGCGGTGAAGTTGTTGCGCGTATCAAGGTGGAACCATCGGAAGGCTGGACTTCTTTCTCGGCGCCGCTTTCCATCGGCGCCGGCAGGCATGCACTGTATTTCACCTATGAGGGAAACGGTTCAGCAGACTTTAACTCGTTCTGCTTCGATGCATGACAGGATACCTGTATGAGTAGAGATAACCGCATAGCGAAAATACGTCAAATCGTGACGAATATCGTGCTTGTGATCCTGGTGTCGATTGGCATGTACATGACCATGACATACCGGAGCGCATGGATG
>JAILHZ010000127.1 GCA_024695545.1 Clostridiales bacterium | reverse complement strand
ACTTTTCCATCGCCACGATCCCATCGATGCCGAGATCGCCCATCAGCTCCGTAACGGCATTCTCCACGATCTCATCCGCCGCCAGGATCGAAAGCTTCAGTTTACTGTCACACATGCTTCCCGTGACATAGGAATTCTTCTCATAAATCATGCTTCGTTTCTAATCTCCTTACTAGCCGTTTCTGAAGGATCGCTCCTTCGAAAAGGCAAGGATAATTATAGCACTTTCGCACTTTTGGAATATTTCTTCTGCGTTATCGGATCGGGCAATCTCATGCTCTTACACATATAGTCGATTGAGTACTATGTGCCGGACTATCCGATCTTATTACTAAGGCAATTGACAAACAATTGTTCTATTTTATATAATGCAGTTGTTAGTTTGACAGGCACTGACCGGCACGATCGAGGAGGAAAGTGACATGAATAAAGAATGGTCTGAAATGAATAAGAAGATGCAGACCCTGATCGGAAAAGAAGCAACTTTCCCGGAAGGAATCGATGCGCTCATCGAACTGAGAGAATCACTCTTTGAACAGATCACATCGATTGCGAAAAACTACCCGGCAGAGGCTTTTTATCAGATGCCTTTTGCAGGAGCAGAAGGATATCACAGTAAGACGCTCGTTTACTCGATGTGGCATATCTTCCGGATCGAGGATATCGTGGCCCATGAACTTATTGCGAAAGATAAGCAGGTGCTCTTTTCCGGCGATTGGATAAAGAAAACAAAGAGCCCGATCATTACTACGGGAAATGAACTTCACGATGAAGGAATCGTTTCTTTTTCCCGGGAATTGGACACGCAGGCGGTGTTTGAGTACTGCCGTGCCGTGAAGAGTTCTTCGGATAAGATCCTCCGCAACCTGGCGTATAAGGATCTGAAGAGAACTTTTACAGACGAAGATAAGAAACGGATCCTTGATAGCGGAAGCGTCAGCACGGATGAGAGTGCCGTATGGCTGATCGATTACTGGTGCGATAAAGATCTGAAGGGACTTCTGAAGATGCCCTTCAGCCGGCACTGGATCATGCATATCGAGGCGATGTGCCGCATTAAGAACAAACTCTGCCAGAAGGCGAAAAAAGGTGTCGATCAGATCCTGGAGGAGAACAGGTAACTATATCTTCTTTTCATCTCCATCACCACATCGATCACTCTGCGTCGGATCTCTTCGGGGTAGATATCTGCTTTTTCCACGATGGCCTCCACCTCGTTATATCCGAACGAAAAGTGAAGATTCTCCCCATACAGTTTTTCAGCGATCTCCAGCTGTTCTTCAAAAGAATCGCAGAAAGTCTTCGGCTTCACTTTCGAGATCAGATCCAGCGGTTCTCTTCCCATCGGATAATCCATGCCGGTATCAGAAAGAAGACCTGCTCCGTTGTCAAAGATCGGTGCTAATCGGAAGTCGCCTTTCCCGTTCGTTAGCACAGCAATATTATGTGTATGTCTGTCCTCGTTCAGAAACAGCGCATCCACCGTCAGCATTTTGCTCATATATATACCGAAGCCCTTTAGCCCTGTGGTTCTTTCCACTTGTTCCACAAGAATCTCCAGGCGCTCCCCGTGATCTGCCGTGCTGTATATGATCTTGTTCAAGCCCACGCCGTATGTATCTTTAAAAAGCCGCTCCAGAGTGATCAGATTCCAGCCTTCTGTGAAGTCCTTACTCTTGCATGTGCGAAAAATACTCCCGTTATATTCGATCTCTTCCAACTCATAATCCACATACTCGTGCGGATGAAGATCAGAAAAAGCAAGAAGTTTCGAGATCACATATTCAGAGAGACCTTCATACCCCATGTAGTCAGTCTTATACCAGATACCGTCTAAACAGAATTTCAGCTGATTGCCCTTCGACGACTGTCTATTGAAATCCTTTATATCCGCATCACTTAGCCGGAGCAATTCTCTCACCTCTCTATTCTTATCCAGAACTTATCATCCGCCATACGTCCTTCGGTCTTCTCAATGATCAGGATCGGATCATAAAACGGGACACCCAGGCGCTTTAATTCCAGTTTGATCTTATCTCTGGTTTCCGGGAAGCAGCGCGATTTCAGGAATTCCTCGTAGTCTTCAAATCTTGGTTCAGTGTTTTTGCCAAAGGCACGGAACAGCGGATCGTCGATATAGTTTCTGATCCTCACGATCCTCCTGGGCTCATCCACGTCAATGACCGTGCATACCATATTTTCATACATGTACCACAACCGCAATTTCAGCCGGGTTTCCGGGGTCTCCAGTTTTTCGGCAATCTCAGGGTGTCTACGGAGGATCTCAACCAGCGTTACGATTGGTCCTTTTATCGGCTCATCCTTGCTTTCCCAATTCTCGACAGTTCTTTTCGAAGCATTTGTAAAAACAGCAAACTCTTTCTGGGTCATACCCAAAAGCTGCCGTAATCTTCTCAGATCATCGCCGTTAATCGATTCGTTAATGACATATTCCTTGGCCATGGTTATTCCTCCTGACCACATTAAACCACAAATTTTACGGCATTTCAATTAGATTTAGTCACATTTTTTGCGGTCGTGCGAATCAAGAAAATAGGGCTCCTTTGTGAACTCTCTTTTCTGTCCATAGCCAAACAGGATAACCAAATTTACAGCCGCATCGCAAAGGACATGATGCATGCGCCCCCGGCACCACAGGAGAGTACTTCCGGGAGATTTTCCGGAGTGATCCCGCCGATGGCATAAACGGGAAGATCTGTCTTCCCGCAGATATCTGACAGAAACCCGAGACCTCGTGGAGCGAGGTCCTTTTTGCAGTCAGTAGTAAAGATGTGTCCTGCCGTTACATAACTGACACCGAAGGACTCTGCTTTCTGCAGCTGCCCGATACTATGGACCGATGTCCCCAGGTTGGGAAAGCACCTGTACAGGTCCTTTTCCAGAAGATCAAGCGGCATATGCAGGTTTTTTACTCCTAGTGCCTCCGCTGCTTCTGGAAAAGAATGGATCGTCAGATCAACACCGCATGCTTCGCACGCCCGAAGCACCTTTTCCGCGAGAGCGAGGTATTCCCCGGCAGACAGGTCCTTTTCGCGAAGGATCACGCGCGTAATACCCGCTTCCCTGATCCTGGGGATCTGCTCCCACAGTGGGCGCGGGCAGAGTTCACGTGATGTCACTGCGATGATGTTTTTTCCGTCAAATAAACACATAGTCGTTCAGTACCGGCTGCAGGCCGCGCTCCTTAATTGCGCCGATCACTTCGGCAAGTGTTCTTCCGTCACTGATCTCGAACTGGGAATCTCCTTCTCCTTCGTCACCCTCTACGTGGCTTCCGATGCCGGTGCTGACACCTGCGGAGATCTTGGTGGCACACATGCCGATGACATGGTCACGGAAGCCTGCGCGCTCTCTGGTAGAGATCGTGATTCCCGCATACGGCATGAAGATACGGTAGGCGCACATGACCTGAAGAAGCTGTTTCTCATGAACGTCTTTCGGATTGATCTTATCGTTATTGATGATTGGACGCAGTCTCGGGCAGCTGAACGAGATCTCCGCGTGCGGATACTTGCGCTGGATCAGATAGGCATGATTTCCGACGGCAAAAGCATCCTTCCGGAAGTCCGACAGGCCCAGCAGTGCGGCAAATGCGACTCCCCTCATCCCGCCACGTACCGCTCTTTCCTGTGCATTCAGGCGGTAAGGGAAGACACGCTTATGGCCCGCCAGATGAAGCTGTTCGTAACGGTCACTGTCATAGGTTTCCTGAAATACTGTTACATAGTCCGCACCGCACTTATGGATATACGCATATTCGTCCGTGTTCATCGGATAGACCTCGACACCGACATTCTTGAAGTATTCATGGGCGATGGAGCAGGCTTTTCCGATATACTCCACATCGCTCATCTTCCGGCTCTCGCCGGTCAGGATCAGGACCTCCTCCATGCCGGTCTTTGCGATCGCTTCCATCTCGCGGCGGATGCCCTCTTCGTCGAGACGGGCGCGGCGGATCCTGTTTCTGCAGTTAAAACCGCAGTAGATGCAATAGTTCTCACAGTAATTCGAGATATAAAGAGGAGTGAAAAGCAGGACGGAATTTCCGAAGTGCTTCTGTGTCTCTTCAGTGGCGCGGCGGGCCATCTGCTCGAGGAAGGGTTCCGCAGCAGGAGAGAGCAGAGCCCCGAAGTCTTCCGGTGTCAGGTATTCCTTCGCAAGTGCCCTCTTTACATCCGCTGCCGTATAGCGTGTATAGTCATATTCTTCCATCGCGCGGATAACACGATCCTGGATATCCGAGTCCGGCAGTTTCTCCATATCCGGAAGGTAGGCCATGTGATCGGTTCTCGGCAGGTCTTCCTCGACGTCGGAGATACCGATCTGTTCATTCTTTTCGATTTCTTCCTGATGATCCATCTTCGATCCCCCCTTAGTCCTGAAGGAATCCCGTCAGCGGAGAGGATGCGGATGCGCGGTCGAGCACTCTTCCGGTACCGGCCAGATATGCGGTCCTTCCGGCGATGATCGCATGACGGAAGGCCTCCGCCATCTCAACGATATTACCGGCGGTTGCGATCGCGGTATTCGCCATGATGGCAGCCGCTCCCATCTCCATGGCCTCGCAGGCCTGAGATGGTTTTCCGATGCCGGCATCCACAATGATCGGCAGATCGATCTCCTCGATCAGGATGCGGATGAAGGATTTCGTTGCCAGGCCCTGATTCGAGCCGATCGGCGCGGCCAGCGGCATGATTGCGGCAGCACCTGCATTGACCATATCTCTTGCGGCATTGAGATCCGGATACATGTACGGCATCGGGATGAAGCCGTCTTTTGCCAGCATCTCGCAGGCTTTGGCCGTCTCGTAGTTATCCGGCAGAAGATACTTGGAATCGTGGATGACCTCGATCTTGATGAATTCACCGCAGCCGGCTTCTCTTGCCAGCCGGGCAATCTTCACGGCCTCTTCGGCATTTCTCGCGCCGGAAGTATTCGGAAGGAGCGTGACGCCTTCCGGAATATGTTCCAGGATATTTCCGCTGAAGCTGTTGACGCGGCGCAGCGCCAGCGTGATGATCTGCGCACCGGCATGCTCTACCGCAGCACGGATCAGTTCAGGGTCGTATTTCCCGGACCCCAGGATAAAACGGGACGTAAATTCATGTCCTCCGATAATTAATTTGTCACTCATAGTGATTTACTCCTTTATAGCTGTTTCTTTATTCAGTATCAGTTCGATCGCCCGGGATGCCATGTGCCCGGCGCAGATGATCACCCGGGAGGCAGTAAGCCCCACACCGTCCGCGACATCAGTCGTGCCGTCTCCGCAGATCGTCAGACGCCGGTTCACGATCCTGGTTTTGATCGCATTGGCGTTACCGTATCCTGCCATGCCGGATCCGGAGATAACAATGGCGGAGGGTATCTTCTCAAGAACCGCATTGACAAGCATCGCCTTCTGCTCCGGTACATCGAAGGCCTCGATCACGATATCACACCGCCCGAAAAGCACTTGTACGTTTTCTTCGGTGACCCGGGTGACGTGTTCTTCGATCTCGCAGAACGGGTTGATTTCGGAGAGGATTCTTCTCAGGGCAGGTGCTTTTTCCATACCGACATGAGCCGGGGTATATACCTGACGGTTGATATTCGAGAGCTCTACCACATCAAAGTCTGCGATCACGAGATGTCCGACACCGTTTCTGACCAGCGCAGAAGCGATATTCGATCCCAGTCCGCCCAGGCCGGCGATACCGATTCGCGCTTCCTTCAGGATCCGGTAGATCGGCTTGTCACTTCTGCTGTCCAGTGCCTCCTCCAGCTCAGCTTCGGTGATCTTCATTTTCTCAGGTCCGCACATATCAGCCGCCTCCGACAAATCCGACGATATCGACATCATCGCCGTCGGATAAGGTCCGGTCATACTCTGCTTTCGGCACGATCTCGCCCCGGATCATGACGGCAGATCTTTTCGGATCGAGATTCATGGAGGAAAGAAGGGAAAGGACGGTCATTCCGGCGCAGTCTTTCTGTTCTCCGTTAATCGTTACCAACAGGATCACTTCCTTTTTCATAAAGTGGACCGTTTCTCTGCAAAAAAATACAGCACGCCCAGAGTCTGCACCGATGGTGGTACACCCCGGACACGCTGTTTCACGGTCTGTAAATAGTAGACATGAAAAGGAGCTCTTTGTCAAGGCTTCCGTATCTCTCGGGATAAAGGGATATCATAGCCCCACGGTGCGATATCTTCAAATGTCTTCGCAACCGCCAGTACATCCTCGTCACGGAACTTCTTTCCGATGATCTGCATGCCGACAGGAAGGCCTGTCTTTGTAAGTCCGGCAGGTACAGATGCCGCAGGATTTCCGGTGAAATTGGAAAAGAACGTCTCGCAGAATCCGATCAGGGGTTCTATCTTTCTGCCGTTCATCTCAAGCGGTCCTCTGGTATTTCCATCTTCTGCATTTCGGACAGGCGGACAGATCGTCACCGGTGACAGGATGATGTCATATGTATCGAAGATATCCTGCATCGCATCGAGCATCTCCGTGCGTAGTTCATTAAAGTAACGATAGTCCATCACGGTGGAGCGAAGTGCCAGTTCATTCCAGTAGATGAATTCTTCCGGCAGTTCCTCTCTGTGATCTCGAACCAGATCGAGTCCTTCTCTTTTCCAAAGTTCCATATCGATTGCCGTGTCGATACTGATGCTTCTGCACCAGAGCTCGGCAAATTCATTCTGCGTGTGACGGAAAGAAAAGTGTACAGGCTCGATGCTTGCTCCGGCAGTTTCGAGTTTTTTGGCGGCATCTTTCACGATCGCGGCGACTTCCGGATCGACGGTGAAAACATCGAAGTCCGTGGTAAAAGCAATCTTCCAATTGCGGATAGGCTTTTTCATGAGCTCGGTAAAATCACGCTTGCCGTGATCGAGACTGAGCGGATCTCTGGGGTTATAGCGCGCCATGTAATTGAGCATGACCGCACTGTCCAGAACAGTTCTCGTAATCGCGCCGTTAAAGCAATAAGGATGTGTCGCCGTCCATCCGTCCGGGCGGCAGATACTCGGGATCGTTCCGACAGATGCCTTAAACCCGAAGCATCCGCACCAGGCCGACGGGATGCGGATCGATCCGCCGCCGTCAGACCCTTCCGCGATCGGGAGCATACCATCCGCGACCGCAGCAGCAGAGCCTCCGGATGAACCTCCGGAATTAAACTTCGTATCAAAAGGATTTCTCGTCGGACCATAGAGGTAGTTGTCGCAGGTGCCGCGCATCGCAAATGCCGGAGCATTGGTCTTGCCGACCGCG
>JAILHZ010000143.1 GCA_024695545.1 Clostridiales bacterium | reverse complement strand
CTCGGTGAGGCCATCGGCGACGGCATCGGCTGCGAGAAAAACTACGAAGAAGCATTCCACCTTTTCGAGGAAGCGCATGAGCATAAGTTTGCGCTGGGCACCTACAATCTCGGCATGATGCTCGAGATGGGCCTCGGCTGTGAAAAGGACGAGAAGAAGGGCTTCGAGCTCATCAGGCAGGCGGCGGATGAGGGCATCCCGGAGGCGATGTACCGCATCGCGTTCCACTACAGGGAAGGCACTTCGGAAGCCGTTCAGAGCGATAAGATCGCATTCGATTACTTTAAGAAAGCGGCAGATAAGGGCTTTGCGCCGGCCTACGTGGAGACGGGCCTGTGCTATGAGAACGGCGCGGGTGTCGAAATGAATAAGGAAGAGGCCTTCCGCTGCTACGAAAAAGGCGCGCAGGCGGGCCTTCACACGGCGATCGTCTGTCTGGCGGTATGCTACCGGGCGGGCATCGGCTGTAATATAGACGAAGATAAATCTATTGAACTTCTGGAAAGAGCGGTCCTCATCGGAAACACCCGTGCATACCATCTTCTGGCCAGTGCGCTGTTCGAGAAAAACCCGTATGACGAGCGTGCGGTCAACCTTGAGATGGTCGCGTCGAGGGCCGGATTTGCGAGATCCTCGCTGTTCCTCGGCGGTTACTTCCTCCAGAAAGGCGAGGCCGGTCCGGATACTGACCGTGCGGCGCACTACTTCCGCCTGGCGGCCAAAGAAGGCAGTCCGGACGCGATGTTCGAACTGGCGGATATTCTCGATACCGAAGAGAACCGGGAGAATGAGGAGATCCAGAAGGAGATCTGGGAGCTGTACGAGGGAAGTGCGGATGCCGGACATCCTCTCGCGGCAAATAAGATGGCGCTCCGCTACAAGGACCCTTCGGAAAGAGCGTCTTCCGGGGATTATTATCCGGCGGTAGATCCGGAGCTTTCCGAGGAGGAGAGAAGACAGAAAGAGGTCCACTATATCTCGATCGCAGCGACCGGAGGCATCCCTTCTGCCTGCTACGAAGTGGCCGAGAGATCCTTCTGGGGCGACGGCCTGAAGGTGGATATCAGGTCCGCAAAGGGGCTTTATCACTACTGTGCCGATGAGCTCGACAACCGGTCGCTCCTGGCCAGATATGCGTTCTGCTGCATACTGACTTCCATGGAGTTTATTTACGGCAAGGTCGGCGATAACGATCAGTCCATTAAGGCTCTGATCGAGAGTGAGCGGGCCCGTCTCGTCCGCGAGGATCAGACCTGGCAGGAGGGCATGGACCTTCTGGAGACGCTGGCGAAGGAGAATATCCCGGATGCCGTGATGTTCCTTCCTCTTGCAAAAGCACTCTCCTACGGCGAGAAGACAGACCTCTCGTCGGAAGAGGATCAGAAGGTGCTGGAGTATATCGACGATCTTCCGGATAACCGGGAAAAATACTATATTCAGGGCGTCATGAAGGCGATCTTGAAACCGAAGGAGATCATGGAGCCGATCAACTATCTGCGATATGCGAGATCGTCGCTTCGTGCATGTAATGTCGATCAGATCCTGGGAAACCTCTATCTGTCGCTGTCAAGGAAAGTGAAGTTCCGGAGCAAAGAAGAGGTCATGGTCATCGAGAACGCGTTTACCGGCTGGTCCACCACTCTTCAGAAGGACGAGCTCGCGAGGCTTCATGACCAGATGCGCAATCAGAGTAAGGAATCGATCTGGAGTGAAAATACTACCTGGAGCAGGAAGAAAGCAAAGCCGCTGGAGATCCTGAATTCGGCCTCGGCACTATACAAAGAAGCCTACGCGAACGGCGAGACCAATGATCTCCGCCCATATAACCGCGTCTACGATGAGATCACCGACCGGAAGATGCTCCTGCTGATCCCCGCCGTTCTCGGGCTGGGATTTATGGTCGCCCTTCTGGGCACGATCATGAGACTTGGCTGGCATATGGGCATGACGGAGATGGACGGAGGCACGGCGAAGGATATCCCGTGGCAAAAAGATATCATGACTTTTGTCGATATCTTCGTATGGGTACTCCTGGCTGTGATCGTCGTATACGTTGCGATCTATGCGGTCCTGGAGGTAAAGAAAGGCAAACGAAAAGCACGGCTGGAAAAACTCATGAAGGAAAAGGCCGCAAAGAAGGAGCAGAAATAATGGCAGTTCATGTGGTTCTCTTTGAACCGGAAATACCGCAGAATACGGGGAATATCCTTCGCACCTGTGTCGCGACGAACACGAAGGTGCACATCATCAGGCCGCTCGGTTTTGAGCTGAATCACGACACCCTGAAGCGTGCCGCATCAAATCATCTCGATCTCGCGGAGTACGATTTCTACGATAGTTTCGAGGACTTCGAAAGTAAGAACCCGGGCACATATTTCTACATGACCCGGTACGGAAAGAAACCGCACAGCAGCTTCGACTTCGCATCCGTCAAAGACGATATCTATCTTATCTTCGGAAAAGAGAGTACAGGTATTCCGTATGAGCGCCTCGCCGCCCATCTGGACTACTGCTTCCGCATCCCGATGGCGGGAACATGCAGGAGCCTTAACCTCTCGAACGCCGTGGCGATCGCACTTTACGAAGTGATGCGCCAGCTGGATTACCCCGACCTGTCATACACCGAAGTGCAGAAAGGGGAGGACTTCCTGGAGTCCTTTGACATCCGGCCGCTTGGCAGAAAGGACACAGTATGAGCGACAATCACGAGAACGATCTGGAAAAAGCACTGACGCCGGAGGAGCCTGAGAAAGAAGTTAAGGAGCCGGCGAAGGATAAGACGGTCCGGAAGTCGGACTACCAGCCGAGATGGATGAGTATCCTGACGGTCATGTGGCTGCCAGCGCTCTCGGTAATCTTCGAGATCTGCTTTGCGGCACTGATCCACTATCCGTTTACGCTTTATACCACGCTTCTTTCCTTAAGCGGGGCTTTCCTTGTGACCGGCCTGATCCTTCTGATCCCGAACCGCCGGGCACGTGTGATCCTTTTCGGCCTTATCACGAATATATTGACGATCATCTATATAGCGCAGTACATCTACTTTCGTATCTTCGGTACGATCTTCGTTTTCGGCTCGATCGAGTCCGGAGGTGCCGGCGCGGTGGTCGAGTACTTCAGCGTCGTGAAGTCCGCCATGATCGCGGGCTGGCTGGGCATCCTGATCCTGCTTCTGCCGTCGCTTCTGTACTGGCCGGTCATCCGGAAATTCATAAGAAGAATCCCGGTATCCGGGTGGAAATACAAAGTCTCCGTCATAGGTGCTTTTGCCGTAGTCACAGTACTTGCGCTGTGCCTGATCGGTAACGACAGAAAGGGTGCGGCGAACCCGCGCATGCTCTATTTTTCCGAGTTTTCGCAGGACGCGTCGCTTAGAAAATTCGGACTTATCCCGACGATGGGTCTGGATATCCGCATGAATGTCCTGAACTGGAAGCTCGATGAGAAGGCGGAGGTCGATGTGGACGATATCGTGATCGAGACATTGAGTTCTGAGGAGAAAGAGAAGGCCGGAATTACGACGGCATCTCCTACGCCTTCGCCGGTCCCGACGCCGGAACCGACACGTGCACCGGAAGCGACACCTTCACCGACTCCGGCCCCGACCGCGACACCGACACCGTTCCCGAAAAATGCCCTCGATATCGACTTCGATCTGAACGAGACCGACAAGACTTTCCAGCGAATGAACGAGTTCCTGTCGCAGAGAGAGCCGACAACCATGAACGAATACACCGGGCTTTTCAAGGGGAAGAACCTGATCCTTCTGACGGCGGAGGGCTTCTCCGGATTCGTGATCGATCCGGAACTGACGCCGACGCTCTATAAGCTCTCCACGCAGGGCTTTGTCTTTAACAACTTCTACACGCCGTACTGGTACGTCAGCACCTCGGACGGTGAGTTTGTCGAGACCACGGGCCTGATCCCGAAGTCCGGTGTATGGAGCTACACGAAGGTCGCGAAGAACTACATGCCCTTTGCCTTCGGAAACCAGTTCCAGGCGCTGGGATATAAGACCTTCGCGTTCCACAACAACACATATACCTACTACCACAGAGACCGTTCATATCCGACCATGGGCTACACCTATTACGGATTAGGAAACGGTATGGAGGTGAAGAAGACCTGGCCGGAATCCGATGTGGAGATGATCGAGAAGTCCGTCGAATACTATCTCGACGGCAGTGGTCAGCCGTTCCACGCCTACTACATGACCGTAAGCG
This sequence comes from Clostridiales bacterium, assembly GCA_024695545.1. Next base: position 5,537 of record JAILHZ010000143.1, on the reverse strand, counting down.
GCCATCTCCCGTATGCGTTCGGAGATAACCAGATGTCGAGCAAGTACAAGGATCTTGTGAAGGATCTCGATTACAGTACACCGGTCAAGGCTTACATCGCCTGCCAGATCGAGCTCGACCGTGCGCTGGAGACGCTGATCCAGAAGCTCGATGAAGCGGGCGAGCTGGAAAATACCGTCATCGCGCTTGGTGCCGACCACTATCCGTACGGCCTGGAAAACAAGGAATACAGGGAGCTTTGCGGACAGCCGATGACCGAACCGTTCTCGCTCTACGAGAATACGTTTATCCTCTGGAGCGGCGACATGACGGAGCCGGTCGTGGTGGACAAGTACTGCTGCAGTATGGATATCGCGCCGACACTGGCAAACCTCTTCGGTCTTCCGTACGACTCAAGACTTTACATCGGCACGGACATCTTCGCGCCGGAGCCGCACTACGTTATCTTTAACGACCGGAGCTTCATCAACGACAAGATCATGTACAATGCCCGAAACGGCAAGGTCACGGCGCTTGTGGATGAGGAGATCACGGAAGAGTATGTCAAGGAATGCATCGAGTATGTCAGCGAGCTGTTCTACTGCTCGACGCATATCATCGACAGCGACTACTACGGGTATCTGTTCCCGGACGGTGTTCCCTGGCAGGCGAAAAGAGACGGATAAATCCCGGCAGGCATCTGCCGCTTTTAGGAAAGACCGGATGACCGTCAGCGGTCGCGGTCTTTCTTCGCGTTGAAAAGATCCTGGTCGGCCTTGACGATGAGCTCGGAGGCGTCCAGCTGGTCTTCGTATGTCGAGAATCCGAAAGAAAGGGAGATATAGATCTCTTTCTCGTCGAGCATCAGCGGTGTTCTCAGGAAGCGGCTCTTGATACGTCCGGAAAGCACTTTGGCGCCGGTAAGGCCGGTGTCGGAAAGAAGAAGAGCGAACTCGTCGTTTCCGACACGAAAGACGTCATCCGCGCTACGAGAGCAGGATCTCAGGATATTGGCCACATACTTCAGAATGACCTCGCCGCTCTTTCCGCCGTGGTCGGAACAGAGCTTCGTGAAATTATCGATGTCCATCAATATAATGGAAAAGCCCGCGCTGTAGCCGCGTCCTCTGACACGGGAGAACAATCGCATGTTCCTGGTGATCATTTCCTCGAAGTACTTGCGGTTATAAAGACCCGTCTCTTCGTCGATGGTGGACAGGACGTGGATACGTGAGCTGAGTTCATCGCACTGCTTATTCTTCTGCATGAGCTTCTGCTCCGTGTTCTTCTCTTCGGAAATATCCCGCGTGATGCTCCAGGTGCCGGCAACTTCGCCGTTATCATCGATCAGCGGATAGATCGATGTGGACAGCCAGATGTTCCCGATCGTGGATCTCGGACCGGAGATCTCCAGGTGCTTTTCGAGATGAAGAACCGGGGTCTTGCTCTCCATGACACGGTCTTCGCAGGATGTGTGCTCGGAGGCATCTTCTTTTGAAACGAAATCGCCGATCTTCTTTCCCCTCAGCTCGTCGGGCGTCCGGTAACCGAGGAGACGCGCAAAAGACGGGGAGCAGAGCGTGTAGCGGTGATCCCGGTCCTTAAAGCACACGGAGTAGTCGATCTGGTTGAGAAGGATCGTGAAAAGCGAATCCCGGGAAAATCCGTTGAAGGATTCCTGTGAGGAGTTGCTGGATTTCGTCATATAAAGACCTCCTCCCTAAAAGAAAAAGTGGTCAGCGCAGAGCAAGCGCAGTGACCACGATAACGCCGATAAGAATGAAGAGGATCGCGCACCCGATCGCCATGATCAGCGACACATTGTGTCCTTCAAATATGGACGGGAAGTGATTCTTCATGAAAAGCACGTATTTGTCCCACTGGTCGGAAAACCAGACGGCGATCTTGCGGAAAGTAACTGCGACACGCTCGCCGAACTTCATGCCCTTCTTGTAGACCAGCTGGTCGTCGGAATAGGAGAACTTCTCCTTGACTTCCTTCTCCTTGATGATGGTCGCATTGGTGGGGGCGACGGGACGGGACTCCGTGCCGGTGAACTCTTCGTCGATGGAGCCGAACATGGTGTTCGAGCGGAAAGGATCTTTTGCCTCCTGCGTGACTACGACGCTCTGGGTCTTCCAGGCGGGAACAGAACTCGAAGAGACCGTGTGAAGTTCTTCCATCAGAGGATTCTCCACGGTAGATACCGGCTCCTGTATCTCGGGACGAATATCCTGCGATACAGATGCACTGTGTTCAGCACGGGCGGAATGACGCATCGGGAAGCTCCTTTCTTCTTAGCATCAGTTATCGTTAGTATATCACGATTGCGGAAAATAATCAGCCGAAGCGGCATGGAAATCCATAAAAAGAAGACCGATTGAGGGGTCAAATCTTCCCCGATTTGAGGTATAATAGATGCAGTGTGTGAATTGGGGGACTCTGTGATGAACCGGGTATACTTTGACATAGGAGTGTTTACCTATTGGTCCGACGAAGCTCTGGAGAGCAAGAGGCTGGTCTCCAAGGGCGGAGTTCTCGTGTCTGATGATGAGGCACTCGCCGGTGTCAGGGACGGTTCAGAACAGATCGATTCAGGCCTTGTGGATATGCTCCGCAACCTCTCGGAAGAGGGGTACGATCTGAATATCTGCGATACCCGCCCGGTCTCCGAGATCAAGGACATGATCGTGGAGCTGGGGATCGGATCGTTCTTTCACCAGATCATCAGCGCAGCGACGGCAGAGCCGCTGGCGAAGAGCCTTCAGAAGATCCGCGGCAAGGAAGATTTTTCCCTGTTCGTCGGATGCAACGGCACTGTCATTGATGCCTGTGACCGCAGCCAGATCCCGGTGATCGCCTATGGCGAGCAGTTCAGGAAATATGCCCTGGATGCTTTCAGCTATGCGATGTATCCGCTCGAGATCGAAGACGAGATCGCGACACTGTGGATCGTCCACAGCGTAGCCAGAAGAACGATCGAGAAGAATGCCAGAGTCCTCGGCATCGACGGCATCGAGTTTTCCGGCAGAAAGGTATTTACCTCGAAGCTGGCGAAATACTTCGAGCTCCTGGGCAAGGAGTACGATGTGGTCGAACTCGAAGACTACCACCGTGCGGTGGAGGCCAGCTATAAGGGAGAGGATCCGGTGGAGTCTTTCTACTTCAACGGATTTAACACCGAAAAGCTGATCACGGAGGTGCTGAAGCCTTTCTCCAAGACAGGCACGATCGACAAGGTCGTCTACTGCCTCGACAGCAGTAACGATTCTTTTGTCAACGAAAGATATTACAGTTTATCCGAAGACGGAGTGATGATCCTGATCGGAACGATGATGTACAGAGAACCGCTGAAGAGGTACTTCGATGTGACGGTGTATATCCGCTGTGATTACCGCGAGGCGGAGCACCGGGCATCTCTGGTGGAGACCCCGCTCTACGGCGAGGATCCGGTCGAGGTGTACCGCACGAAGCACATCCCGGCACAGAAGATGTATGTGTCGCGTCACGACCCTATGGCCGGCCGTGATTTTGTCATCGACAATTCGAATTATCACCGTCCTTTTCTGGTGAAATAAGGGAGGTAGATCATAATGCAAAGAGTACTGGTAATTGGTTGTGGCAAGCTGGCGCGCGCCGTGATACCGATACTGTCTCAGAACGCAGTATATTTCCGTGAGGTGTGCCTTTCGGGCCGCTCCAAGGAGAAGTGCGATGCATATAAGAAGAAGTACTCCGGCGACAAGCAGAAGATCATGACGGCTTATGTGGATATCCGCAACATGGAGAAGACGCTTCTCATGGCGAAGATCTATAAGCCGGAGCTGGTCATCAACCTGGCGCCGTCACACCTGAACCTGCAGGTGATGGACCTGTGTCTCGAGATCGGCGCGAACTATATCGACGCGTCCCTCTATTTCCCGAAGGGATCCTCGGTCTGCGATATCGATGCGGAGTATGCCTATGACCAGAAATTCCGTGAAAAAGAACTGACGGCGATCATCGGCTGCGGTTTTAACCCCGGCGTGATCGATGCCTTTGCACAGTATATCTATGTAAAGCAGATGGACGATATCCGCACGGTGGATATCCTGGATATGAACGCCGGTACGAACGCGAGCCCGTACCTGATGAACACGCCGATGATGACCAGCCTTCGACAGATCTCTTCGGAGAGCCGCATGTGGTCCAACGGCGGCATCGTGAAGGTCCCGCCTATGAGTATACAGGCGAAGTATTCCTTCCCGGAGATCGGTAAGAGAAATCTCTTCATGGTCGATCACGAGGTCGTCGATGCGCTGAGCGGAGAGATCCCGGATGCGACATCGATCCGTTATTTCTCGGCATTCAAGCGTCCGTTCCTCTCGATGGTAAGGATCTTAAGCGAAGTAGGCATGACCTCTACGGAGCCGGTCGACATCGACGGTCAGAGGATCGCGCCGCTCGATTTCTTAAGCGAAGTTATGCCTCAGCAGGAAGACTTTGTTGCGACGGCCCGCGGTAAGACGGGTGTCGGTATGCTTGTTCACGGCAGCAAGGAAGGCGTCGGCAAGCAGTGCCTGATCTACACCCTGGTGGATCATCAGGAGTGCTTCGCGAAGTACGGTGCTTCGGCGACCGACTTCATGGCCGCAGCTGCACTGGTATCCGGTGCGATCCTGGTATCGCTCGGTCCCTGGAAGAAGGCAGGCGTACACATGGTCGCGGAGTTTGACCCGCTCCCGTTCCTGAAAGAACTTCAGAATCAGGGATTCAGTTACAAGCTCTTAGAAGATGCTCCGGAACTCGATGTGGTTTCCGGTGCGTCGGACGACGAAGAAGAGTGACCCCGAAAGACGTATAATCCGGCCAGGATCAGGAAGGTAAGACCACTGATCCAGCCGCCGCATGCGCTTCCCGGCGCGGTATAGTGCAGATGGATGATGTAGTGTCCGGAGGAAAGATCCGAAGAGACCCACGCATCACGGTACGAAGAGACAGTGCTTTTCTCGCCGTTAATGTAAATAGACCAGCCCTTTTCATACGGGATATTGGTGAGAATTGTCGAGTCGGAGTAGACCAGCGCTTCCGCTGTAATGCCGTCCGCATCCTCGGTCAGTGAGGTGATCCCGAAGTTTGCCCCCGACGTGTACTGGCTCCAGTTCAGGGTGTTCATGTGCCCGAAAGAGGCCGACGCGCCCGTCAGGTCTTCCGCATGGGAAGAACAGAACTTGACGGTAATGGTCTGGCTGACGTTAAAAGATCCCAGATCGATCAGGACGGTACCCTGACTTCTTGAAATCGTCGAAACACGGATGTCGTTGATATAGACCTCTACCGGATGCGTCCGGGAAGGAAGTTTCGCCGCGCAGTAGAGCGGATCGGAAAACAGCGTGGTTACGGTAAAGCTAGCGGTATTCGGATCAGAGGAACCAAGAGCGGTCTCCTGGAACGGCATCACCGGAAGAGACGGCCAGAGTGAGTAGATCCAGTCATTCATGAACGCGAAGATGGACGTGGACTCCGAAGCGGGCGGAACCGGCGTACTCTGCGGCGCCACGATGAAAAGCGAGTGCGGA